>CANJQU010000017.1 GCA_947476485.1 Chitinophagaceae bacterium | reverse complement strand
GTATAGTATTGTTAATCAGCAATATGAAATTAATATTTTCCTAAAAATATTTTCAAGAAAATTCTATCGTTTGCAACTAATTAACAAATTTTGTTGTTTTAATAGGCGTTGATTACAGAAATTAGGAGAACATATTACCACAAAAATGTGCTGCATATGCGGCATGTAAATTGCTTAGATTTGATAAAGCATGAAGAGACTGCTATTCATATTGTTTATCGTTGTTGGCTGGAACCCGCTGCTGGTACGGGCGCAGGATATTATTGAAACAATTGCAAATAAAGACACAAGCGCAGGCTACAATGGAGATAATATACTTGCAGTTGATGCCAAACTGTGGTTCCCGGAAGCAGTGTGTTTTGATAAAACAGGGAACTTATTAATTGCCGATGTAGCAAACAATCGGATCCGTAAGATAAATGCAAATGGTATTATCAGTACAATAGCCGGGAAAGATACGATGGGATACTCCGGAGACAACGGTCCTGCAACGAATGCTGGTCTTTATTTTCCCGTAGATGTTTTTGTAGATACAGCGGGAGATATCTATATAGCAGATGGCCTTGACAATAGAATACGAAAAATAGCATTTGCTACGGGTATCATTACAACTGTGGCTGGCAGCGGCATTGCTGGTTATTCTGGAGATAATGGACCAGCAACGGATGCACAATTAGATGGACCAAGTGGTATATATGTCAATGGCAATCATGATATTTATTTTGCGGATTATTATAACAATGTAGTGCGTAAGGTAGATGGCACGACCGGGATAATCACAACTTTTGCCGGTAATGGATTAATAGGATATACAGGAGGTGGTGGCCCGGCAACCGATGCTGCGCTAAATGGCGCCACAAAAGTATGTCTCGATAGCGCCAATAACCTTTTTTTCTCAGATCAATATAATAACGTAGTACGGCGAGTAGATGCATCTTCCGGCATTATTACAACATTTGCTGGAAATGGCACAGTTGGTTATTCGGGCGATAGTGGTGTTGCAAAACATGCCCAATTAAATAGACCTGGTGGACTTTTTTTCGACAAACAGTATAATCTTTACATTACTGAATTTGGAAATGGTGTTGTACGCAGAGTTGACGGTATGACCGGTATTATTACTACTGTTGCAGGCAATGGAACATGGGGATATTCAGGTGACGGAGGACCACCGTTAAATGCACAAATGGTGCCTGCTGATGCTATTTTTTCAAGCAACGGAGATATGATCATTGCCGATTATAACAACCACTGTATACGCAGGATACATAACTCAATAAGTGTAAAAGCACCGATGAGTGCAAGTGAATATAGCATTTATCCAAACCCAACCTCCGGTAAATTTGTTATAAAGACGACTAGAAGCACGCAATACATGGTGGAAGTTTGCAGTGTGTTAGGTGAGAAAGTATTCCAGGGCGAGTTTAATGGTGGTTCTGGAGAAGTGGATCTTACACGTGAGGCTAATGGCGTGTATTTTGTTTATTTGACGAGCGGTGGCGAAAGAGTGGTGGAACGGGTGGTGGCGGAGCGGTAGCCTCACCCCGTGAGCTGCGCTCCTTCGCTGGCGCGAACTCCGAAGGAGAGGGAGAGGGCGAATGAGTTTGGTGTTCTCCGTGTTCTCGCACACAAAAAATGTGGGATTCTTTATTTGCCCCCCATTATTTTACCCCCTACCTTTGTGCCCGCCAAAGCGGATTTTGGCGGCGAGGGTGTGCCGGATCATCATTTCTTTCTGGCGCATTTTTCCACTTGCGCTTAGCCTCACCTGCTATTTTTCCTGGCAACAGAATCGGAAACAGTGGGACATTTTGAGGTATGAAATGTGGCATTCTTTCCGATAAGTACGCGGTAAATTTTGAGTGATCCTGCCTGCCGGATGGGGTAAAACGGGGCATTTTTGGGGTCTTAAATGGGGTATTCCGGGTAATTGCAATAGCTCGCATGAGTTTGCCGATGGGACATGGCCTTATACATAATCAGCTATAAACCAATTATTTGAAAATAGAGAATGCCCCAAATCAGGCATTTTTATTTATCAGAATGGGGCATTTGCCTTGAAAAAATAAAAAAATAGAACCGCTCACAGTCCGACTGCTACGGTTTTAATAGAAAAATATTATTTTGCCTGTTAGTTCAAGGAGCTCTTATGGTCTTAGCTTACAACTCATATAATCACCATTGATGAATACGTTAATATCGGATAAAGAAATTATTTCACAGATATACTTTATCAGGGGAAAGAAAATAATGCTTGATTTTCACATCGCATCGTTGTATGGGGTCGAGACAAGAACTTTGAAGCAGAATCTGAAGCGTAATATCAACCGGTTTCCGGATGATTTTATGTTTCAGCTTACACCAACCGAATGGAAGGAGCTTATCACAAATTGTGATAACCTCGGAGGCGCTAAATTTTCCCCGGCTACTCCTTTTGCTTTCACCGAACAAGGCGTGGCTATGTTGTCGGGCATATTGAGAAGTGAAAAGGCAATTTCTGTGAATATAGCTGTTATGCGTGCCTTTGTAAAAATGCGGGAGCTCATTGATGACAATAAAGATATCAGAACAAAAATGGATGAACTGGAAAAGAAATATGACAAACAATTTAAAATTGTATTTGATGCGTTAAGGGAACTAATTGTTCAGAATAATGAACCTCGTAACGCCATTGGATTTAAGACGGGAAACAAAAAATAAGGTTGGTGAAGCACAAAAAAAATAAAACCGCCACAGTCCGACTGCTACGGTTTTATTTTTAGGACAATTATTTGTTGTGAATTTTATTTGTTGGTCAGCGAAGCAACGGCTTCGGTGGCTTTTTCGTTCATCTGTGGCGCTACAGAGCGTGCATCGTCATAGTATGCCAGGAGTATCTTGTAGCCGGCGCATTTTTCGCCCAGCACATTTGCCTCACAGCCGGCATAGCCTACGAACTTTTCCTCCTTTGGCCCTATCTTCTCGATCACCTTTATCCTTTTCTGCAGATAGTCGTTCACCATTACCGACTCCTCTATCCTCACCGTGATCGTACGGTCGGCAGATTTGTTGGATATAGCACAGGCTTTTCTGTCCACTAGCACTTTAGCGTCCTTGGCTGGAACCAATGCTGCGACTTTGGCTGCATTTTCAACAATGCGTTTCTGAGCAAAAGCGGCTGGAGCGCTTAAGATGCCAATTGCGAGAAAAAGAGATAATGTTTTCATATTCATTAATGATTTGTGAAGCGTTAACTAATGGTTTGTTAATACAAATGTATATCGACATTCTGAATTCACCAAACATTTTTAGATAAAATTTTTAAAGAAATTTAATTTATAAACGTAAATTCTTATAAATCAACTAATTACAATAAATATTTTGCTGGAAATATTTTCTTGAAACTTAAATCATTTGCAATTGATTAACAAATTTGTCGATTGATAATGATAAAAGGAAAACAAATATAGATTACACAACTCACGCTACTTCACCCGCTCCTTTAGGAGAGGGCCGGCGTGAGGTTCCACATAGAATGTTATAATACAGGTAAAATCGGTAATCTATGGTAGTCTTTTCGTTATTTTGCGGATATTTGAGCGGTATATGAGTATAGCTAAGGAAGTAAAAATAGGGTTGATGGCATTCACTGCTCTTGTAATTCTATTTGTAGGGTTCTATTTCCTTAAGGGTGCTGCTATCTTCTCCAGCGACAAGAACTACTACGCTTATTTCAGCGATGTTGACGGTCTACAGAATTCGGCCTATGTGCAGGTTCGCGGCCTCAATGTTGGCCACGTAGCGCGCACAAAGCTTATAGATAACAAAGGTGTGCTGGTGACGCTCACCCTTAACGGCGATGTGGAAGTAACTAAAGGAACCATAGCCCTGCTGGCGTCTTCAGACCTGCTGGGCGCAAAGATCATAAAGCTGGAACTTGGCCCCGGTCCGGGCACTTTGCCCAAAGGAGATACGCTGCTGACGCACAAAGAGTCGGGGGTAATTGACAAGGTAAGCGACCAGCTCACACCAAGGCTGCAGGAGCTGAAGCAGACGATCTCTGAGTTTAACCGCGCCCTTGTTAGCGTGAATGTAATAGTAGGGGAAGACAACCAGAAGGCGCTGTCTGCGGCGCTCGCATCTATCAGGGTCACCTCCGACAATCTTGCTGCGCTGTCGTCTTCACTGAATAAAGAAAGTGGCGAGCTGGGTGAGATCATACACAATGCAAAGAGTGTAACAGGTAACCTTGCCAAAAACAACGATACCATAAGCCGGATACTGACCAATGCAAGCAGCATAACCAGGCAACTATCCAACGCGCCGATACAAAAGACGGTTGCCGACCTGCAGAAGACAATAGCAGAGCTGCATGGTGTGATGGATAAGATAAACAACAACCAGGGCTCGCTGGGCATGCTGATAAACAACAAGGACGTATACAACAACCTCAACAGCTCGCTGCAGTCTATGAACAGCCTTATGGCCGACATAAAGGCACACCCCAGCCGCTATATAAATGTGAGCGTATTTGGCGGCGGTAAACAAAAGTAATTTTTTCAAACAGGTACCTTAAGCATGCTACAGAAGTTGAACCGCAAAGACACAGGGGCGCTAGTGCATGTAGCCTGCCGCGCTGTGCTGGTGTTTCTTTTGTGCATCTGCGCTGGCGCCGCAGCTATGGCGCAGCAGAAGGAGGATACCTCGAAGAAGATCACGATCAGGATACTTAATTCAAGGCTGATCCAATTTAATAAAACGGATTCAGGTGAGTACCATAAGTTCATAGATTCGGTGGCCTTCCTGGAAGGGACAGATACCTTGTATTGCGACAGCGCTTACCAGAACAGTACGAACAAGAATTTTGAAGCATTTGGCCACGTGCGTATATCGCAGCAGGACGGCACGCAGGGCACCAGCGATTATCTGCGCTATACATCAGATAAGAAGCTGGCCTTCATGAGCGGCAATGTGGTGCTGCTGGATGGCAAGAATAAGCTGCGATGCGAAGAGCTCAATTATGACCTTGGCGCCAAAGTAGGGTCTTATTCAAAATGGGGCAGCCTGCACAGCGACAGCACCGATGTGACCAGTAAAAACGGTGTCTATAACATACATACCAAGGAGGCAAGGTTCAAGGGAGATGTGATCATCACAGACCCGCGATACCACATAGTGTCTGAAGACCTGGGCTATAATACAGAAACAAAGGTAGAGACGTTTTATGCCCGGTCTACGGTAACAAGTGATAGTGGCAGGACCGTGCTGGTGACCACACGCGGCACCTACGACAGTAAGCATGTGATCGCCAGGTTTACCGGCCCTTCATCCATATGGTATGACGGCCAGTATATAGAGGGCGACTCAATGCACTATAACAAGGTGACCGGGTATGGATATGCCATTGGCAATGTGGTGTCGATAGATTCCTCGCACCACTCTACATTGTATTGCGGACACGCAGAGTATTTCAGAAAGCAGCGGATACTATGGGCCATGGTGAAGCCGGTGATGGAGCAAGTGAACGGCAAGGATACGATCTATATGCGGGCCGACACTTTTTATACCGCGCCCATGGTGAAGGAAGTTGCAGGTCGTCAACCACTGGTTGCAGCGCGCGATACTGCAAAAGCCGGAAGTGCCGGCGATACATTAAAAGCAACTATGGTTGAGCCGGCGAATGCCAAAGCCCCGGATTTTTTCTGGGTGGTGCCAAAGTATAAGTACCGCATACCGGACTTCATGAATGATTCCAGCAAGGCGCTGCCGATGCGGGTCAATACGGAGAGTAACCGGGCTGAACCGTCCCCGCAGGTAGCTGCCGGTAAGAAGGCTAAGAAGGGTAAGGTAAAAACCCCAAAGCTGAAAGTTGCCGATACCGCCGCTGCCGACACCACAGCGCCTATGTATTTTGTAGGGTACAACCATGTGAAGATATTCTCTGACTCCATGCAGGGCAAGTGCGACAGTGTATGCTACACCCGCAGCGACTCCACCGTGCGGATGATAAGCGCGCCGGTGCTGTGGGCCCACAATAGCCAGATAACCGGCGACACCATACTGCTTTACCTGGACAGCAATGAGCTGCGCAAGATGTATGTGCCCAATAATGCATTCCTGGTATCAAGGTCGGGGCCGGAGCAGGCGCATTTATACGACCAGATACAGGGCAAGACGCTGACCGGATACTTCAATAAAAATGAGATAAAGGAAATGACCGTATTCCCCAACGCAGAATGTATCTACTATGCAACGGATAAGACCAAGGCTTACATAGGTGTGGATGAAGCCAGCAGCACACGTATGCGCATCTTCTTTGCAGATCAGAACATTACGTTCATCAAATTCACACAGGATGCGAAGCATACCATCACCCCGCTTGAAAAGGCCGACCTGCCCGGCATGAAACTCAGCAGGTTCAAATGGCTCATAGATCAGCGGCCGTTATCGAAGGAAGAGCTGTTTAAGTGATAAGTTCAGTCGTGGTCTTAGCGGAAGGAATATCCGATCACAAAGTTTAATGGCATAGAGACCGTTGTATAGTTGCCGAGTGTATTGGTCTGGTCACCCAGGCTGAAGTCTTTGGGCGGGAGTGGCGGTACCGGTTCATCAAGGGGTGACGTTCTCCCCGTTCGTGTTACTGCCTTATGTTTGAAACCAAGCCCGGCAAATGTTTCGAACATAAAGTGTTTGCCCGCATGAAACTGCAGTCCCCATTTCAGATCGGCGCCGGCCATTTTCTTCAGAATATAAAAATTGTCGGCGTAGCGGATGTTAGTGGACTGGCTGATAAATGAATCGCGGGTGTAGTGCTTGTACTGGGTATAGAAAACATCTCCTGCAAGGAAGAAAGATACTTTTCTTCTTACATGAAAATAGCGCCTGTACTCGGCTCTTAGCCTGTACCCATTTATTACCGAGTAGTCGCGCGGCCTGGGCTTCGTAGTGGTCAGATCTGTACTGATGCCGGCTAACAACTGTATCCCGTTCTTGCCGTTCAGGCGGCGCTCTACAGCCACCTGTAAGTTGGGGCTTACCGGGTCAAGGAGATTGAACAGGGGCAGTTTTACGCTCCAGTATTTGTTGGGCGTGGGGGTATGCTTGCGGATCATGCTGTCCTGGGCAAATGCATTAACAGAGGTCAGCAGCAACAAGACGAAAATTGGATTTTTGTAGCGCATAGGTATTCATAAAAATACCGAAAATAAAAAAGCCACCAAAAATATCTGGTAGCTCTTTCAATGATATAAACCGATAGTTAATTTGCCATTGCTTTCTTCATAACCGGCGACTCTTTGCGCTCGCCTATCTGCTGGCGCCACATCGCATAGTAGAGCCCTTTTTCTTCTATCAGGGTAGCATGGCTGCCTGTTTCTATTACGTTGCCTTTTTCAAGCACATAGATACGGTCTGCATGCATGATTGTGGAGAGGCGGTGGGCGATCATGATGGTGATGTGCTGCCGTTGCGATGTGATGTTGCGCATGGTCTGCGATATCTCGTCTTCGGTAAGTGAGTCGAGCGCTGATGTTGCCTCATCAAATATCATAAGGCGCGGCTGCCTAAGCAATGCACGGGCTATGGACAGGCGTTGGCGCTCACCGCCGGAAAGTTTCAGCCCGCCCTCACCTATTACGGTGTCCAGGCCTTTTTCGGCGCGGGCCAGCAGGTTTTGGCAGGCAGCCTTCTGAAGCGCGGAATTAATATCGGCATCAGTAGCGCCGGGGTTTACGAACAACAGGTTTTCCCGGATAGTGCCGGAGAATAGCTGGGGATCCTGGGTCACCAGGCCCATTTGCCGGCGCAGCTCTTCATAATCGATATTGGCTTCATCATGGCCGTTGTAATAGATGTGGCCTTTATTAGGATGATACAGGCCCACCAGTAATTTAACCAGTGTGGTCTTTCCGCTGCCGGACGGGCCAACAAAAGCAACCGTCTCACCAAGTTTCACATCAAACGAGATGCCGTCAAGTGCAGGCTTGCTGGCGCTGTTGTGCTTGAAGGTAACATCTGCGAATTTTACTTCGGCTATGCCATTTATTGCTTCGGGCTTTTCGGGTTTGAATTCTACAGGTTTATTGAACAGCGTCTGCATATTCTGGAGCGATGCTTCTGCTTCGCGGTAAGAAAGGATCACATTCCCGATCTCCTGCATAGGCTGCAGAATGAAGAAGGAGAAGAACGTAAGCGAAAGATATTGACCCGGGGTAATAGCCCCCCTGAAAATAAAGTACAGGAAAGTCATTACTATGACCTGCTGGAGGAAGTTGACAAAAGTACCCTGGATGAAAGATATAGTGCGGATGCTGCGCACTTTCTTAAGCTCCAGCTTCAGTATTTTTATTGTGGTGGTGTTGAGCCTGCGTATTTCCTGGTCGGTAAGGCCCAGGCTCTTTACGAGCTCTATATTACGCAGCGATTCGGTAGTGGAGCCGGCGAGTGCATTTGTTTCGCGCACAATGTTCTTCTGTACGGTCTTTATTCGTTTGCTCAGCATACTGGTCAGCAACCCCAGTATTATAGCACCCCCAAGGTATACCAATGGCAGGTAGGGGCTGATGGGCACACAGTAGATGATCACAAATACAATACCGATTATAGTAGGCAGCAGCACATTGAAGAACGACTGTATAAACTTTTCGCAGTCAGCGCGCACTTTCTGCAGCACAGAGAGTGTCTGTCCGCTGCTCTGGTCTTCAAACTCCTGGTAGGGGAGACGAAGGGCGTGTTTCAGGCCATCGGTGTAAAGCTGGGCGCCGTATTTCTGGATCACCACATTGACGGTATAATCCTGGAAATTTTTGGCTATTCTGGATACCATTGCAAAGCCCATGATCATGAGGATGGGGTTCAATGCCTGGTGAAGGTATACGCTCATGGTGCGCGCATTGCCGGCCTTATCTGTGAAAGGGTGATTGACAAAATTGTCCAGTATCTGGCCGGAAACAATAGGGTTGAACAGGGAAAAACTCTGGTTGATGGCAGCAAGTACCATTGCCAACAGGATCATCAGCTTGTAGCGGCTGAGATAATGCATTAATAGCTTCATAGCTGCAAAGGTAACAGGTATAGCAACTTTTGTGGCAATAGCGTTATTAGAAATGTTTATAGCGCATTATACCGGTGATATTTCTAAAAAACCTATTACATTTATGAGCAATGAAGAAACACATTCCGCTGCTGCTTTTTTGTATTTCCACGCTGCTGATTTTAAGCGGCAATAAGTTGTTTGCTCAAAAGCAGGGCCAAGCGCGTATTGATTCTTTGCGGAATGAGCTGCCTGCCTCAAAAGGAGATTCCAATAAAGTGCTTCTTATAGATGCACTGGCTAAGGAATTTGTGTATACAAGTACAGACTCAACCATGGTTTATGCTGTTCAACTCCTTAATCTGGCACAAAAAATAAATTGGAGGCCGGGTATTGCAATTTACTATACACATACAGCGGCTGTATATAACTTCAAAGGGGACTATCAGATGGCTTTGAGAGAAGCCAAAAATGCGGTAAATATTGCAGAAGAAACAGGACAGGGACACTGTCTTGCGAGTTCGTATGCCAATTATGCTGTCACATGCCGTAATGTCGGGAATTATTCAGAGGCGATCAAATATTTTTATGCTTTGCAAAAATTATGCGGAAAAATGGACAACCAAAGTGTCCAGGTAAAAACATGGTTGTGCAATGCGTATATTGGTCTCGCGCTTATTTACCAGGACCAGCATAATTATGCCGAAGCATTGAAGAATTATTTAGCCTCCTTGAAAATAGCATTGGAAGCTGGTTTCGAAGTTGGTGTTTCTTCCTGTTACACCAACATGGGGCTCATATTTATGGAGCAAGGGAGGTATAAGGAGGCCCTTGAATATTTTGACCTAGCCTTGAAAATTAATATAGAAACGGATAATAAAACATGGCAGGCTTATAATTATGGCAATATGGGTAGCACGTATGAATTACTTGGAAATTATGATGCCGCGCTTAGGGATTTTAAAGAGGAGGTTAGAATTTCAAGTACAGTACTCGATAAGTCGGGCATGGCAGAAGGATACCTAGGTGCCGGTAATGTATATACCCGGCTAAAAAGGTATGCCGAAGCTGAGAAAAGCCTTAACCTGGGTCTTGCGCTCAGCAAGGAGGCCGGCGAAGTCGACCAGATCAGAAAAGCATATGAGCGGTTAAGTATTCTTGATAGTGCTACAGGAAACTGGAAAGCGGCATTTGCAGACCACAGCCAGTTTATATTTTACAGGGATAGCATGCTTAATAAAGAAAATGTACAAAAACTGACGCAAAGCCAGATGCAATATGAGTTTGATAAAAAGGACGCGGTAGCAAAAGAAGAAGCTAAGCTGCAACGCAACATCCGGAATATGTCATTTGCCGGAATGGGCGTTCTGTTCCTGTTTACACTGGTAGTGGTTCGCCAGCGCAACACAGTACGAAAGGGAAAGCAACGCAGCGATGAGTTGCTACTGAATATATTGCCTTCGGAAACGGCCGAAGAACTGAAGGCTACAGGCACAGCCAAGGCAAAGGATTTTAGCGAAGTAACCGTCATGTTCACTGACTTCAGGAACTTTTCACAGCTTAGCAAGCGGATGAATGCGCAACAACTGGTGAATGAGATCAACTACTGTTATAGTGCATTTGACGACATTATCAGCAAGTATGGGATTGAGAAAATAAAGACGATAGGCGACAGCTATATGTGTGCCGGCGGCCTCCCGGTTCCGAACAAAACACACGCTTTTGATGTTGTGAGCGCCGCAATAGAGATGCGGGATTTTATGCTGGAAGAAAGGCGGAAGCGTGAAGCGGAAGGGCGGATATTTTTCGAGATAAAGATCGGTATCCATACCGGGCCGGTAGTTGCAGGGATAGTGGGGATTAGGAAATTTGCCTACGATATCTGGGGTGATACGGTAAACGTTGCTTCGCGAATGGAGTCAGCCGATGAAGCTGGCAAGATCAACATAAGTGAGGCTACTTATGAATTGGTGAAGGATAAATTCAGTTGTACTTACAGAGGGAAGATTGCCGCGAAAAATATGGGCGAGATAGATATGTATTTTGTAGAAAGAATTTTATGAAAAAAACTGTCCTGCTGTTTTTCTGTATCTCTATGCTTATGTGCTTAACCGGCAGTGACTGGTTATTTGCCCAGAAGCAGGGACAGGCACTTATAGACTCATTGCATGAAAAGCTGTCTGTATCCAGGGAGGACGAGGGGAAAGTGAAACTTTTAAGTGCGTTATCCGAAGCTTTGCTTTGGAGCAACCCGGATTCAGCAATGTTTTACGCAAAGATGCAGCTTCATTTAGCCGAAATGAGCGGGTGGAAAACCTATGTGTCGGAGGCTCAGGCCCGGGTTGCAGACGCTTATCTTCATCTCGGTAATTATAAGCAGGCATCGATCGAAGCCAGGAATGCGATAGTAACAGCAGAGGCATCAGGAGATAAATTCTGGATCGGTAGTGCATACATTGAATGCGCACTAATTTGCGTCCAGCAGGGAAATTATGTTGAAGCCACAGAATATTATTATATGGCCTTAAAAAAGGCAGAGGAACTAAACGATAAGCTGGCTACCACGAAACAATTGAAGAGCAATGCTTATTCAGGTATAGGGAACGTCTACCAGTGTCAGCGTCATGGGGAAGAGGCGTTAAAGAACTATTTCGTGGGGTTGAAGATCGACAGTGAGCTAAACCACAGAATTGCCATGGCGGGCGGTTACAATAATATTGCGAATGTCTATGCAGATCAGCACAAATACCAGGAGGCCATTGTGTATTACAACCGCGCGTTGACGCTCAACCGGGAGGCCCTTAATAAGCAATGGGAGGCTTTTAATCATTATAATATAGGATCCGTCTTCCAGATACTCGGTAGCTATCAGGATGCTTTGCACAGTTTTAACGAAGCAATAAAAATAGGTGAGGAGATAAAAGATAAAACCTGTATTGCGAGCGGTCTTACCGGAGCTGGTGGCATTTACATAAAACTGAAAAATTATCCGGAGGCCGGGAGATTGCTTGAGAAAGCGCTTGCGCTTGTCAAAGAGACCGGGAATGCAGAAATTATAAGAGATACCTATGAGCAGTTAGCGATCCTTGACAGCGCCCTCGGCAACTGGAGATCCGCTTTCGAAAACCGGAAACAGTTTATTGTATACCGCGATAGCATAGTGAACCAGGAAAACATCCAGAAGCTGACGCAAAACCAGATGCAATATGAGTTTGACAAAAAGGAGGTGTTATCAAAAGAGGAAGCAAAGCTGCAGCGCAATATCCGGAATGTATCTTTTGCCGGAATAGGCGTGCTGTTACTTTTTACACTGGTGGTGGTACGGCAGCGCAATACAGTAAGGAAAGGGAAAGAGCGTAGCGACGAGTTGCTGTTGAATATATTACCCTCGGAAACGGCCGAAGAGCTGAAGGCAACAGGCGTAGCAAAAGCAAAAGATTTTGAAATGGTGACCGTGATGTTTACAGATTTCAGAAATTTTTCACAGCTCAGCAAGCAAATGAATGCGCAGCAACTGGTGAATGAGATAAACTATTGCTACAGTGCTTTTGACAATATTATCAGCAAGTATGGCATAGAGAAAATAAAGACAATAGGCGACAGCTATATGTGTGCTGGCGGCCTCCCGGTACCGAACAAAACACACGCTTTTGATGTTGTGAGCGCCGCAATAGAGATGCGCGATTTTATGCTTGAGGAAAGGCGGAAGCGAGAAGCCGAAGGGCGGATATTTTTCGAGATAAAGATCGGTATCCATACGGGGCCTGTTGTTGCAGGCATTGTGGGAATAAAGAAGTTTGCGTATGATATATGGGGAGATACGGTGAACCTCGCATCGCGTATGGAATCTGCAGATGAGGCCGGTAAGATAAACATCAGTGAGGCTACTTATAACCTGGTGAAGGATAAATTCTCATGTAGCCATCGCGGCAAAATTGCTGCAAAAAACATGGGCGAGGTAGATATGTATTTTGTAGAACGAATTTTATGAAAAGATTGATCGCAATTGTTTTTGTTTCCTTGACCCTTCATTTAATGAATGGTAGCTTAGTATTTGCACAGGAACAATGGCAGGTAAGGATTGATTCAATGCGAAGCAAATTACATGGCATGAAAGATGACTCCAATAAAGTTCTTCTTTCATCCTTCCTGGCAGAGGAGTTCGAATATAGCAATTTGGATTCGGCGATGGCATATGCGGATCAATCTCTTCGTCTCTCTCAAAAGATAAAATGGAAACCGGGAACTGTAATTTACCATACACTTGTCGCCGATGTTTACTGTAACAAAGGCGATTATCCGCATGCGCTTGAGGCAAGTAAAAAAGCCATAAATATAGCTGAAGAAACAGGTCAGAAAATGTGGCTTGGTCATGCGTTTAACATATACGCACGTATTTGTCGCGGTATGTCTATTTATCCGGAATCTATCAAATACTACTATGCACTGTTAAAAATATTCGGAGAACTGGATAGTAAGGATATCCTTGTCAGAAAGTTGATGACTAATGCATATACCGGTTTGGGTAGCGTTTACCAGGATCAGCATAACTACACCGAAGCGCTGAAGAATTATATGGCCGCATTGAAAATAGCTCCTGAAGCTGATTACAAAACGGGTATTTCTGCCTCCTATAATAATATCGCACTGATCTTCATGGAACAGAAAAGATATAAGGAAGCCCTTGACTATTTTAACATGGCATTGAAGATCAACATAGAAACGGATAACAAGGTATGGAAAGCCTATAATTACGGTAATATGGGCGCTACTTACGTTTTGCTGGGAAACTATGAGATGGCCCTTAAGGATTACAATGAAGAGGTAAGAATTTCGGGAAGTGTTTCGGATAAGGGCGGTATGGCAGAGGGGTATCTCGGCGCAGGCAGCATATTCACACGGTTAGAAAAATATGCTGATGCCGGGAAAAGTCTAAATCTTGGGCTCGCCCTCAGCAAGGAGGCCGGGGACGTGGAACAGATCAAAAAGGCATACGAGCAGTTGAGTATTCTTGATAGCGCGACCGGAAACTGGAAATCCGCTTTTGAAGACCATAGGCAGTTCATCCTTTACCGGGATAGTATGCTTAACCAGGAGAATGTGCAAAAACTGACGCAAAACCAGATGCAGTATGAGTTTGATAAGAAGGATGCAATAGCAAATGAAGAGGCAAAACTGCAACGCAATATTCGCAATGTATCTTTTGGAGGCATTGCTGCGTTGCTGTTATTTACACTTGTAGTGGTTCGGCAGCGCAACACGGTGCGAAAAGGGAAGCAGCGCAGCGATGAGTTGCTGCTGAACATATTGCCATCAGAAACTGCTGAAGAATTGAAAGCAACAGGAACAGCAAAGGCTAAGCACATGGATGATGTAACAGTCATGTTCACAGATTTCAGGAATTTTTCACAGATCAGCAAGCAGATGAATGCGCAGCAACTGGTGAATGAGATAAACTATTGCTACAGCGCTTTTGACAATATTATCAGCAAGTACGGCATAGAGAAAATAAAGACGATAGGCGACAGCTATATGTGTGCCGGCGGCCTCCCGGTGCCTAACAAGACGCACGCTTTTGATGTTGTTAATGCGGCCATTGACATGCGCGATTTTATGCTGGAGGAAAGGCGGAAGCGTGAAGCGGAAGGGCGGATATTTTTTGAGATAAAGATCGGTATCCATACCGGGCCGGTGGTTGCGGGTATTGTAGGGATAAAGAAGTTTGCCTATGATATCTGGGGAGATACAGTGAACCTTGCATCGCGCATGGAATCTGCCGATGAGGCTGGTAAGATAAACATCAGTGAGGCTACTTATAACCTGGTGAAGGATAAATTCTCATGTAGCCATCGCGGCAAAATTGCTGC
This sequence comes from Chitinophagaceae bacterium, assembly GCA_947476485.1. Taxonomy (GTDB): domain Bacteria; phylum Bacteroidota; class Bacteroidia; order Chitinophagales; family Chitinophagaceae; genus Nemorincola. The sequence goes on along the minus strand of CANJQU010000017.1, from coordinate 34,941 downwards.
AAAAAACATGGGCGAGGTAGATATGTATTTTGTGGAAAGAATTTCTTAGCGCCTGCGATCACGATAACAAACCAAGATTCCGGGCGTAGTTAATGGCCTCTACGGTATTGGATACGTTTAGCTTTTCCAGTATTCTTTGCCGGTGTGTATTTACCGTATGAACGCTTATGGACAGCAGGCCGGATATTTCCTTGCTTAAGAGGCCATCCTTTACCAGGTTTAAAATGGAGAGTTCCCTTTCGGAAAGAATTTGTTTCACGGGTTTAGTCCGGATATCACTTAACAGGATTATTTCTCCATTTCTGAAATTGATCACCTGGCTGCTGAATTTTGATCCGGCATCCTGGTTGGGTGCAATATCCATTACACTCAGCGCCAGCCATAAATTACCGTCGCTGTCCAGCTCCAGCACCTGGTGCTGCTCAATTACACGGATATATTTTGCTGCGTGGTTCTGCACCCTGTATTCGTTGATGAGCTTGTAATCCTTTCTGACTGCTTTTGGTAAACCGAAGTAAAATTCAAGAATTGTGATCCCGTTTTTTATAAGACGGATATGGTCTTCTGGATGGATTTTCGAATCGAAATATTCTATTCCCTTTTCACTGGCCTCCTCCAGGTCATACCCAAATAGGTTTGTGTAATTATGGGAAGTAAAAACATGCTGTTTCTTATGAAAATCAAAAACGGTTATACCGCTGTTACCTATCTCAGAGATGTGATTTAAAAATGGGAGGTGCCCTTCCAGTATGGAATAGTCCAGGGCCGGGGTGGTAAACTGCTGTTTTGCCAGCAGTCTGCCATATTCTTCATTGAGTTGCGCGATGTCTTCCATATTACCAGGTGTCGCAAAATTACTGATAAGTCAGTATTGCCGGGCAAAACGTTTGGGGCGTCCTTTGTAATGATCAAACGTGGCTTATGCGGATACTGCTCTTATTTACTATTGTCATTTTATTTAGCTGGCGCTCAGTGGCACAAACACAAGTGGTGAGTGGAATTGTGATAGATGAGTTTTCAAATGCGCCGCTTGCGTTTGCAAATGTCGTTGTACTAAAAACTGATCCTGTTCTTGGGGTTACTACGGACAGTAGCGGTCGTTTTCAGATTTTGAATGTACCTGTTGGCCGCTATGACATACAAGTGTCTATGGTAGGCTATCAGACTTATACGGCGGGCGAAGTAGTGGTGTCGAGCGCAAAAGAAGTTGTACTGACCTGTTTGTTGCGGGAGCAAACAAACAGGTTGACCGAAGTAACGGTGAAACCACATATCAATAAGGGGAAGGCTCTGAACACCATGGCTACTGCGAGCGCAAGAATGTTAAGTGTGGAAGAGGCGCAAAGATATGCCGGCGGATTCGATGATCCTGCACGGCTTGCCTCGTCATTTGCAGGCGTGGCAAGCAACGTAGGGAGCAATGGTATTGTGGTGCGCGGCAACGCGCCACAGTACCTGCAATGGAAAATGGAAGGGGTGGAAGTCCCTAACCCTAACCATTTTGCCGACCTAGCCGCGTTTGGTGGCGGTGGGCTTACGGCCCTGAGTATGCAGATGCTCGCAAATTCTGACTTCTTTACAGGCGCTTTTCCTGCAGAGTATGGAAATGCGCTATCTGGTGTCTTTGATATTTTTATGCGAACAGGAAATAACAAGGAATATGAGCACACACTACAGCTCGGTTTGATCGGTATTGACGCTTCATCTGAAGGGCCTTTTCGAAAGGGCGGGCAATCATCTTACCTGTTCAATTACCGGTATTCAACGCTTGCCCTGGCAGCCCCATTGTTGCCTGAAAATGCCGGTGGCGTCAGGTACCAGGATGTTTCTTTCAAACTGAATTTTCCAACCCGCCACGCAGGGGTGCTTTCTGTATGGGGTATCGGGCTTAAGGACAGGTCAGGTGCAAGCGCTAAAACAGACAGCACGCAATGGCGCTACTTATCCGATGAGCAGGAACAAACAGTTAACCAGTATATGGCAGCCGCGGGTGTTTCGCACAAATATTTTATAAACAAGACCACCTATATAAAAACTACCGGCGCAGCCACAGTTAGTGGTATTGATCTTGCGACATCGCACATGAACGAAGATTTACGTTTGTTGCCGCAAAATAAGATACAAAATAGCAACTGGAATTTTGTTTTGTCATCCTGCATAAATAAGAAATTCAACGCCAGGCACACCAACAGGAGCGGTGTGGTGCTCACCGGTTTGATGTATGATATGCTGCTCAATAACGCTATTGCGCCCGGCGCTGCACCGCAGCCTGTACTTGACCGGTCCGGGTTCAGTACATTGATAGCTGCATATACAAGCTCGTCGATAAGTGTCACGGATAAGCTGGTTGTGAATATTGGTATGAGCGGGCAGCTATTTGCATTAAATAGCCACTATACAGCAGAGCCGAGAGTCGGGTTGAAATGGGCATTGGGTGCCGGCCAAACGCTTGCGTTTGCCTATGGATCGCATAGCCGTCTTGAAAGGCTGAACTATTATTTTATCCCATCTCAAACTGTTCCCGGCAACCTTGTAAATAGAAACCTCGATTTTACCAGGGCCCATCATTTTGTATTTGGATATGATATCGATCTGTCTGAGCGCCTGCGTTTGAAAGCGGAAGCTTATTTCCAGTGGCTGTACAAAGTACCGGTCATCGCTGATAGTTCTTTTTCGATCATTAATATCGGCAATGACTGGTTCTTTGACCGTCCGCTGGTTAATCAAGGCAAAGGAAGAAATTATGGATTGGATGTGACACTTGAAAAATACCTGTCTGAGGGATACTACTATTTGGTCACTGCTTCAGTATTTAGTGCTCAGTATAAGGGCGGAGACGCCATATGGAGGAGCACTATGTATGACCGGAGGTTCCTGTTCAACTTCCTGGTCGGAAAAGAATGGAAAGTGGGCGGTAGCCGGAGGAACGTATTTGGTGCAAATGCACGGATCGGCTACCAGGGAGGTGATCATTATACGCCGGTGAACGAACAGGTGTCGCTTTCACAAAAGGATGTCGTATATGACTATTCAAATGCTTTTCAGTCACAACTGTCACCTGGATTTATCGCACATTTTACGATAAGCTACAAGATAAACCGCAGCAAAGCAGCTCATGAATTTGGGTTGAAAATAATCAATGCAACTATGCAAAAGGACTTTTATGGTTTCCAGTACAATCAGATCAATAAAACGATCGATAGAAATGAACAGGCGGTGTTTATCCCCAACCTGAGTTGGAAGGTTTCTTTTTGAACGGAGCTTGTGGAAGCGTTATCGTTGGAGGTTAATTGGAAATGCGCTCGGCAAAATGCTCCTGCAGTAAACCTCCCACCACCTGGTCTATTGCCAGTGTGAAAGTGCCCGCTGACACTTCATTCAGTTCCATCCAGTAAGTGCGCTCGTTCGCCACATTATTTACAAAAGCTTCCGGCACAGGCGCGGTCACAAAGTAATAGATGCTGATGACCTGCGAATTGTCATAAGCGGAGGGTTGAAAGAAATCAGTAGTATAAAAGTGGCTCAATACCTCTATATCTATCCCCAGTTCTTCCTTCCATTCGCGCACCAGGCAGTTTTTAATGCCTTCGCCCCAATCCAGCCCGCCACCCGGAAATTTGATAATATTCTTACCGCGTATCAGTTCTTCGTTCACGAGTATTTTGCCGTTCTGTATCCAGATGCCATATACCCGGATGTTAAAGCGTTTGTCCATCGTGTAAAGATAACCGGGTTCACAATTGCGTGGGAAAATGATAATATTGCACTGGTCCCTGCCAGCGCTTGCTTTAGAGGAACCGGTGATTATTATGAAGAGATATATTTTTCTGCTCGTAGTTGGAATTGTTGCATTAGGGATGAGCGAATGCTCGAACGGAGCGGATGCAAACGTATCAGCGCCATCCGCGGTGGTCGCTCAAAGCAATGCAAATGAAAGGTCAGTATATCCCGGCTGGCCGGAAACATTTGAGACCGGCGCTAAGGGCGGTTATGCCGATGGCGCAGTGACGCTGTCTACCGGCGTTTGGGAGCTGGACGATGCATTGGTCGGCAAACAACCAGCCGATAAGAAAAATGGAGGTGGATCACTGAGAATAGGAAAAACAGGAACGGTGACCATGAGCTTTGACCTCAGCAACGGCGCCAGTCTCGTGTCCATAGCACATGGTGTTTATGGATCAGATGTGGAGAGTACCTGGCAGTTGTGGTACTCCACCAACAGCGGGAGTACATGGGAGCAGGCGGGTAACACCACAACCACGTCAACTGCATCACTCAGCACAGCCACTTATGTCTTGAATGTTACTGGCAATGTACGCTTCCAGATCCGGAAGCTTACCGGCGGCAGGCTGAATATAGACGATATCAGCATTGCCGATAATGGTGCAGGCGCGGGCGAAGGCCGTCATAGCGATAAGCCTGCTGAGATCGGTATCATACGCGATGATAACATGGCAATGGGCAATCCGAGTGGCGCTACGTCGCGTACTACTAACCCTAACAACTACCTGATGATAAAACCGCAGTATGCACTTTCGTATAATAATTCAAGGGGTGTTGCTAATTGGGTAAGCTGGCATTTGAGCAAGGCATGGCTTGGGTCTGCAGACCGTTGCAATTGTTTTATCGAAGACGCATTGTTGCCTGCTGGTTTCTTCACCGCCGTTACATCTAATTATTCGGGTAGCGGTTTTGACCGCGGGCATCTTTGTCCATCGGGTGACCGCACTTGTAGCGATACCGATAACGCCCGCACCTTCCTGATGACGAATATGACGCCACAAGCGCCAAATATGAACGAGGTTACCTGGGAAGCGCTTGAAGCGTATTGCAGAAAACTGGCGGCTGCAGGCAATGAGCTATATATAATTGCCGGTTGGTCCGGCTCTGGCGGCAATGGCCGGAATGGCGGTGTAACCAGCACTATCGCTGATGGCGCAATCGTTGTACCCGCTTATTTCTGGAAGATAGCGATCATTCTTTCTGATGGGAAGGATGATGTAACGCGCGTAACGACAGCAACGCGTGTGATAGCGGTGAAGATGCCAAACACTCAATCGGTCAAAGCATATTCCTGGGACCGCTATCGCACAAGTGTAGATGAGATCGAATCATTAACTGGTTATGACTTCCTGTCTAATTTGCCAGGTAGTGTGCAGGCAGTAATAGAATCCCAGGTGGACAATGGACCAACACGATAGTACTTCAATCCAATGGTATCTTCGGCTGCTTGAAATGTAAAATGATAACACTGTATTAATTATCAGGTAATATTCGCGAGGTACGTTTGTTTCACAAAAACACACACCGAATGAAAAGAATTTTCTTATTGCTTACGACGGTAATCGTTGTATTTGGAATGAGCAACTGTTCAAAAGACAGAAGCGCAACAATGGTGGCGCCCGCAGACGCTTTGGTAACACCATCTCAACATTCGGAGGCCAGGGTTATTTACACCGGCTGGCCGGAGACGTTTGAATCAGGCACAAAAGGCGCTTATGCTGATGGAACTGTAACATTGTCAACAGGCGTATGGGATCTTAATGACGCCCTTATTGGCAATTTATCGTCAGACAGGAAGAATGGGACTAAATCGGTAAGGATACAGAATACAGGTACAGTTACGATGAACTTCAATGTTACTACCGGCGCCAGCCAGGTAACGATAGCGCACGGAGTATACGGAACCGATGCAGCCAGCACATGGCAGCTATGGTATTCCACCAACAGCGGCAGCACATGGACGCAAACAGGCAGCACCATTACAACATCTGCAACAACACTTAATACCGCGACCTTCACAATGGCGATCGACGGAAATATACGTTTCCAGGTTCGCAAGCTTTCCGGGGGGCGTTTGAATATTGATGATGTCACGATCACAGATAATTCTGCCACAGGCGGCGGAGGTGGTGCGGCCACCCGTGATGATAATATGGCTATGGGCAATCCAAGCGGCGCTACAACAAGTACCTCCAACTCAAACAACTACCTGATGGTAAAGACGCAATATGCTCTTTCGTACAATAACTCAAAAGGCGAAGCTAACTGGGTGAGCTGGCATTTGAGCACAGCCTGGTTGGGTTCTGCTTCCCGCTGCGATTGCTTTACATCAGATGCTTCATTACCATCCAGCTACTACCATGCCACTTCTTCCAATTATACCGGAACAGGTTTTGACCGTGGACATCTTTGCCCATCCGGCGACCGCACCAGAAGCGCTTCGGACAACGCAGTAACGTTCCTTATGACCAATATAACCCCACAGGCACCTAATATGAACGAGGTGACCTGGGAAGCTTTTGAAGAATATTGCAGAACACTTGCCAGCGCAGGTAACGAGCTATATATTATAGCAGGTTGGTCTGGCCAGGGTGGCAGCGGCGGTAATGGAGGCACTACGAATACAATTGCCAGTGGCGCTATCAATGTACCTGCTTATTTCTGGAAGATAGCTGTAATACTGCCTGTAGGGACAAATGATGTGACTCGTGTTAGTTCCTCGACGCGTGTTATTACACTGAAGATGCCGAATACGCAATCTGTGAATTCACACACATGGGATTACTATCGCACGAGTGTAGATGTTATTGAGACCTTGACTGGTTACGACTTCCTGTCCAATGTTCCGACAAGCGTACAGGCCGCGATCGAAGCAGTTGTAGACAATGGCCCTACGCATTAATTTCCGCTGCGGTCGGAACGAAAATAAAAGATAGTAGTAAGTGCAAAGAGCCGGCTTAAGTGATACTTAAGCCGTTTTTTTATGGCTTTCTCACGCTCAGAATAACATCTGATTGCTCATTTGCACGAGTAATGACAACTGGTGTGTGACCTTGTGCAGATGCTTTGAGGAGTTCAAGAAAAGCGGGATTCGCATCGTTAGGGAGTTTGTAAAACCGTTGCGATTGCAGGAAGCTGATCCTTACAAATGTCTCGCCGCTGTTTGGGGTACGCACCGCCGCGACGGTCATTGTTGTCTCCAATTTCTTCTTTTTCTTCCGGTGCATAGGTGCCGAAAAAGATTGCGTGGCGATGAGCAAAAATAATAAACCCAGCATACCTCGTAAGTATGCCGGGTTTGTAAAATGCTTTCTAAAAGATCTATTTATGGGCATGAGATCAGATTCTCGTAGCTGACAAGCGTTGAATTGGTATAATAGAAAGTTGGGTCGGTATCAAAACTATAGCCACTGTAACTTGCCGGGCTGTAAGCCGATGTGGGCTGGATATTTATCATACTCACATGTGGCACAGAGCCGGTAGGTACACAGTCTGGGTTTTGCTGGAAATGCAGCCAGGTGGACAGCAGCACCGGCTGATCGAACATCGCCGGATCGAATACATAGGCCTTTGGGCCTGTTGGTGTTTTTATGGTTACCAGGGGAGCCACGTGATACCACCAATTGATGCAGCAGCCATTCCATTTTTGCGCTTTTACACAAAGCTCATCAATACCGGCATTTGCAAAACTGAATACCTTTTGTGTGCCGTAGTGATACTTTTTATTCATGATCCAGCACATCTTGTGGGCGCGGGCGTAGCAACCGTCCGGGCAATACTGAAAAGTTATGCAATGATCGAGGGTGTAAGGACCAGGCAACTGGCAGCACTGATGGGCCATGTAATCGAACATCTGCTGGGCCGTGGCGAAATCGGGAATTACGTTGGTGAGGCCGGGTGTTGTAATGTCAAGTACACCCATAGCCGCGGTCTGGCGGTCAATGATCTCTGCCGACGTTGTTCTGTCTATCGTTATCGCCGTGCCCGGACTACCTATCACCGGTTTTGAGTTAAAATATTCCTTGTCTTGCTGAGAAGCAGCAACTACATGAGAAACCTTTGCCTGCCATGGATCGAAAGTGATCATCACGGGCTGGTTCTGGTCCAAAGCAGTTTTAAGCATGGCGATGTCTGCGGCATCGGTAACATTCAATATCTGCGGGTTTTGAAGGAACATGACCCTGGCTGTCTTTCCATCTCCCGAGGTGCGGATGTTGGCAACAGTAACTACGCTTGTTATTTCCTGGGATTGCGCCAACGGTTTTCCCACTGCGGCGCGGAGCTGTTGTTCCCTTACAACGGCGGCAGTTACCGGCCTGCTTTTATTACATGCGCTGAAGGCTGTAACAATTGATGCAAGGGCTATTGTATAAATTACAGGAAAATTTATTGTGCTTCTGAAAGAAGTGTTTTTTCTCATGACCTTACTGTTTAATAAATGAATTCTGTAACCACAAAATACATTATTTTTTATTATCCGAAAAAAATAATCCAAAATATTAATATTCCGTATTTATGGAAAATTAATTAATAATAATAGTAACTTTCCCTATTCATATACTTACGAATCAAAATTTACCAATGAAATACATCTCTATTCTTGCCTTATGCCTGGTTAGCAGCACTCTTTTATTTGCACAAAAATCAACCGGCACTTCCACTATAACGAAACATCGCAAGGTAATATCGCAATTGTTGCAGCAACATCCGGAACATAGCGTATTGCGAACAACCGCCGGTGTAAGTACAGACAGGGTAATAGCTCAGTGTACACGCGATAGTATGGGTGTGATATCTGATTCGGTGAGCCTGAACTATGGAACCAACATGACCTCGGCCTACGACTTCAATACAATGATCTATCCGTATAACTATCCGTACAGCACCTCTCCTATGTTCAACTTTGCAGGCGTCTTCACCAGGCCGCAGGTACTGTTTGATACCTGCCTGCATTTCACGCAAAGTCCTTTCACATTGGTGTATGGGCTGTATGAAGCAACAGTGGCAGGATATGATGCGTCAAAGAATATGGTGACATTCAAAGACGTATTTGTAGACTCAGTGATCAATACGAACATGAGCTATGTAAACAGTTTTAATGCAGCAAACAACATAGAAGCCGGCTACTGGTTTCACTTGAGCGGAGGTGTTCCCGACAGTGTGTTCAAACAGTTTTTTACGTACAATACAGCCGGCCTGCTTACCAAGGATAGCATTTACGAATATCATCTTGGCTCATGGCACCTCGTTGCCAAAGCGTTATATACTTACAACGCAGACAGCAACCTCACTCAAATTGATTATTTCGCCAACGACACAGACACTTCATTTACCCAGCCATTGCAGGAAAAGGAGCAATACATCAACACTTACGACGCCAGTCATAGGTTGCTGACGGTGCTGACCAACATGTATAACGGCAGCACACTCGAAGGATATGTTAAAGACACTTTCGCTTATACAGGTACACATAGTTTCCATACTTCCTGGAAGGAACACCAGTATGATCCGATCAATACGTATTGGGCGCCGATGTTCTATATGCATAAAACGTTGAATGGGGCAGGCTACCCGGATACTGTGAATATTTATGGTTTTGACAGCCTGCTGAATTCATGGATACCCGCGATGATGGACGTTGTGCACTACAACAGCTTCAACCTGCCTGATACACTGCATGAGTATGATTATAACTTTACCTCGTTCCCGTCTACGCCAAGTTATAACACCGTGTATTATTACGAGACTTATTTAAACACTACAAGCGCGCAGACAGTTCAGGCGAGCGAGCAGATAAGCATATATCCTAACCCTGCAAAAAACACCATAACTATATCCCAGCATTCCGGCCAGCGCAGCATGGCGGAAATTGCTCTAGTTAATGTAAACGGGCAGGTGGTAAGTGCGCAGCGCGTGCGTGGACAGCGTGAGGCACAGCTATCGGTAAAGGACATATTGCCCGGTATTTATTGGATATTCGTCAGCGATGATGCAGGCAACATATTGCACCGCCAGGCGATCATGAAGCAGTAAAGACACTCAGGATCTCTAAAAATAATTGTATGCGTAAACCATATGATTCGATTTTGTTAGTGGCCATCGGTGCAACGATCATCTACTTTGTGCTTTTTGACAAGCCGATAAACCCGGATAGGGCTGAGGATATGCATGACATTGGTGTTTTCGGCCTGGTTTACGTGGGTCTTATTTTTGGCATCATATCACTGGCGCGGCTTTATTTTAAAAGGCGCTGGTAATACTTTCCTTAATTTTAGGTATGTCACAGGTTTCCCGAACGAGTATTAAGAAGGTAAATGCAGATCAGATCAGCAATGCCGAAGATATGCTCGCTGCGGAGGAGCCAATGGAGATAAGGCTCGCCTATGGGCCTGCGGATAATCGGGTGCAGAAGAATATTTCCGTAACCATGCGTACGCCCGGCAATGATGCGGAACTGGCAGTAGGATTTTTATTTACAGAGGCCATAATCACGTCGGCTACAGATGTACAATCTGTGGGATATGCCAAAGCGGATAATGAGAATATAATCCTTGTCTCCCTTGCGGAAAACGTGGTGCCTGCAATAGAAAAAACAGAGCGTAACTTTTATACAACGTCGAGCTGTGGTGTATGCGGCAAGGCCTCTATTGAAGCGGTAAAAACGGCGTGCAATATTCCTGAATCCTTTGATAATTTACGGGTGCCGGCGTCGCTTATTTACCGGTTGCCCGATCGCCTCAGAGCGCACCAGGATGTGTTTGAAACAACAGGCGGGCTCCACGCCTGCGCCTTGTTTGATCTTACCGGTAAGTTGTTGCTCAGCCGCGAGGATGTGGGCAGGCACAATGCGCTGGATAAATTGATAGGAGCTGCCTTAAATAATGGAATGATACCATTGGATAACCACATACTGCTGCTAAGTGGCAGGGGAAGCTTTGAACTTGTTCAAAAGGCTGTGATGGCTGGCATAAAGATAGTTGCGGCAGTAGGCGCTCCCTCCAGCCTGGCAGCGGAGATGGCCGAAGAGTGGGGTATGACGCTCATTGGTTTCCTGCGCGGTGAGCGGTTCAACATTTATTCGGGAGCGGAAAGAATCGTAATTTAGCTGTATGAAAATCAGGATAAAAGGCAACTCCATTCGCGTGCGGCTCACCCGCTCTGAGGTGGATGAATTTGGCGCAGGCGGATACCTTGAAGAAAAGACAGAATTCGGCAATAATAGCTTCACTTATGCACTGCAAAGTAAGCCGGGTATCACCGATCTTGAAGCGGGTTTCGCTGATTCTAAAATGACGATGTACGTGCCTGCTAGTATCCCCGCCGCATGGGCTGCAAATGAAACTGTCGGGTATGAAAATAACATGGACATTGGTGATGATAAACGGCTTTTTCTGCTACTGGAAAAAGACTTTAAGTGCATAGATGCGCCGCCGCATGAAGACCAGAGCGATAACTTTGAGAATCCGCATAAGGTGTGTTAAATAATTATACTTGTCTTTCAGAAGCAGATGAGAGCGAGTGGGTAAGAAAAACATTTAGGGTTGCAATCAATGAGTTGAACTGAACCTGATAAAGAATATATTGACTAAAGTTCTTTTAATAATCTTGCCCTGTGATAGATTCGGGCAACGGAAATCTCTGTTTCGTTTTCAATTCTGTAGATGATCCTATAGTTACCCTCGGGTATTTCTCTTATCGCCTCAGTTTGAAATTCACTGACAATCTTGCCCACCCGTATGTGAGTTTCCAGGACGGTTATGCGATGTAATATCTTGTCAACAACTTTTGCTGCATACAATTCAGAATCCTTCGCGATGTAATCAAAAATTGCCTGAAGGTCATTTAACGCTGCAGGAGATAAGATTACTTGTGCCATTCTTTTACTATCCTTTTTACTTCATCAAGGGGTATTTTCTTTCCCTCATCCACCTGCTTTAACCCTTCTTCAACATGGGCAATGAAAATCAATTTCTCAATTAATTCATCTACATCAAATTCCTGTGGCATTTCTTTAACGGCGGTGGCTGCACTCTCTTTAGTCATAAATTTCAACTTGCGTTAATAAAATATACTAATGCAAAGTTAGGCGATTTTTATTTTGACTGGTCTGTAAGCAAAAAAATAGGTGTCATTGGCCTTAGAAGCCCAATAGATAATTCGAATCAGAGACGCTCATACGCTCTGATATATCAATAATATTAGTTAAATTTGTTGTGACCCCCCTCAGTTTGAGGGGTAATCTTATTATGTCTAAAAATCTAAGCGAATTATCGGGCAGGAAAGGGCTTCGGGAAAATCTATTTGAAGAGCTGGGCATTGCCGCCACCGAAACAGGATCGGTATCAAAAAAAGATATAGAAAAACTTGCCGACGAATTCCTGATGGGGAAGGCAAATGTATATGGCGCCGCTACCTTTTATGATTTTCTGCGGCCTGAAAACCAGGGCAAGAAGGTGTATGTATGCAATGGCAGCTCCTGCCTCACTGCCGGTACCCAGGATAAGCTAAAGGATAAGCTGCTCCAGGAATTCAAAGCTGAAGAGATAGGCGAGATGTGCTGTCTCGGACGCTGCCATGAGAACAGTTCCTTCAACTATGGGGGCCATAACTACAGCGGCAACGACATCAACCAGGTTGCTGAAATAAAGAACGGCACTACGCTTCCGATAGACAAATACAATGTCGCTTCAGTGGGTACTGCGGTGCTTACCTGTGATTTTCCGGGAGTAGATACTTTTTACAAAACGCTGAATACTGCATTGAATAGTTCGCCGGATAAATTGCTGGCCGAGTTGAAAACATCAGGCCTCAGAGGCCGTGGTGGTGCAGGTTTCCTCAGCGCCTTCAAACTGGAGTCGTGCAAGAATACAAAAGGTGATGTAAAGTTTATCGTGTGTAATGCCGATGAAGGCGATCCCGGAGCATACAGCGATAGGTACATTCTTGAAGAGCGCCCGCATGCATTGCTGCTGGGCATGATCATTGCTGGTTATGTTGCTGGTGCTAATACCGGTGTGGTTTATATACGCGGTGAATATCCGGAAGCGATAGCAATAACGGAAAGAGCAATTGATGAAATAAGGGCTAAAGGCTTTATCGGCACGAATATCCTCGGCTCTGGATTTTCTTATGAATTTAAAGTGATAAAGGCGCAGGGCGCTTACATATGTGGTGAGGAGACTGCTCTGCTTTCTTCGATCGAGGGCCAGCGCCCTGAAGTGCGCGTGCGCCCGCCATACCCTACACAATTCGGTTTGTTCAACAAACCAACTGTTGTGAATAATGTAGAGACACTGGCATGTATGCCATGGATCATAGAACATGGCGGGGCCGCATTTGCCGCAATAGGCAGGGGAAAGTCAACAGGTACAAAACTGGTGTCGCTGGACGGCTTCTTTAACAAACCTGGCATTTACGAGGTTGATATGGGTACACCACTTTCTGTCGTTGTTAACGAGCTGGGTGGAGGATTTCGATCAGGCATAAAGGCGATGCATATTGGCGGGCCGCTTGGCGGACTTGTGCCGGTAGATAAGATCAATGATCTCTCTGTTGACTTCGAATCATTTGCACAAAACGGATTTTTGCTGGGACACGCGTCTGTGGTTTGTATACCTACAGGTTTTCCGCTGATAAAATATATCGAGCACTTGTTCCAGTTTACGGCGCATGAGAGTTGCGGTAAATGTTTCCCGTGCAGATTAGGGTCAACCAGGGGTTACGAAATGGTGGGCAAGGCTTTGACCTCTGACTATAAAATGGACCGTGAATTATTCACCGACCTCATTACTACTATGGAGATAGGATCGTTGTGTGCACTGGGTGGCGGTTTACCGCTGCCGATCAGGAATGCGATGCAATATTTTGATAACGAATTAGGACAGTATTTCTCATAAATCAAGCAGCATGAGCAAGCAATATTATGTAGAAAGTAAGCCCGGTGGCGGACAAAGTGGCAAAGAGCCGGTGCAGACTACAGGTAAGGTGGCATATATAGACGACCAACCTTATGAGATCAGGGAAGGCGATACTATACTCGCGCTGATGCGCAGGCATTTTGGCCAGAAATCTGTGCCTACACTTTGTGATGCACCCAATCTTGATCCGTTCGGATCGTGCCGTGTGTGCAGTGTGGATGTGGCGCTGAGCAAGGGTGGTCCGGTGAAAACAATGGCATCGTGTCATACGCCTGTTACTGCCGGTACTTATATCTATCCTGAATCAGACAGGGTTCAGAAGTTGCGGAAGAACATTGTCGAGTTGGTGCTTACAGATCATCCGCTGGATTGCCTCACCTGCGAGGTGAACAACAATTGCGAACTACAGGAAGTGGCTGCCAGGGTTGGTATACGCGATGTTCGTTACCCGGAAGGAAAGAACCATCTTGACCGCAAGAAGGACCATAGCCATGCCTACATGACCTCTGACTTTTCAAAGTGTATCAACTGCTTCCGTTGCGTGCGTGCATGCGATGAGGTGCAGGGGCAGTTTGTGCTTAGCATGGGTGGCCGTGGCTTCGATAGCCACATCATCAAGAGCATGGAGGTGAATTTCGAGCAGTCGGACTGTGTGAGTTGCGGGGCCTGTGCACAGGCTTGCCCTACATCAGCCATCTCCGATATTTTTGAATCAAAATCGATACAGGTAGACGAAAAGGTGCGCACGGTCTGTACTTACTGTGGTGTTGGTTGTAACCTGGAAGTTGCAGTGAAAGGCGGTAAGATAAAGTCTATACAGGCGCCATATACTGCCGATACTAACCAGGGACATACCTGCCTTAAGGGCCGCTACGCATTTTCGTTCTACAATCATAAAGACCGTTTGCGCACACCGCTGATAAAGAAAAACGGAGAATTCGTGGAAGCTACATGGGATGAAGCTTATGAGCACATCGCCAGCAAGCTTACAGAGATAAAGAACAAATATGGTGGAGATGCAATTGCAGGCATTTCTTCCTCACGTGGTACCAATGAGGAGAACTATCTTATGCAGAAGTTCATACGCGCGGTGATGGGAACGAACAATATCGATTGCTGTGCACGCGTGTGCCACTCGCCTACGGCGATTGGCATGCAGCGCACATTTGGTACAGGTGCTGCAACCAATTCCATCAGGGATCTGAAACTTACAGATTGCATATTGGTGATAGGCGCTAACCCTACTGATGGCCACCCTGTTACCGGCGCTAAGCTGAAGCAGGTAGCTATGAGCGGCAAGACAAGTATCGTTATAGATCCGCGCCGCACGGAGCTGGCTAAATATGCCACCTACCACCTGCAGTTGCGCCCGGGCACTAATATGGCGTTGCTGAACATGATGTTGTACTACATCATATCAGAGGGCATGGAGGATAAAGATTTTATCGCCCAGCGTACCGAGGGATACGAAGAGTTTAAAAAAGAAGTGCTTGCAAATAATGTTGATGAGCTCGAAGCCATTTGCGGTGTAGATAAGAAACTGGTTCGCGATGCGGCCATTGCTTACGCGAAGGCTCCGAATGCTATGGAGTTCCATGGCCTTGGTGTGACAGAGCATTCGCAGGGTACGTTCACCATCATGCTGATCTCCAGTCTTGCCATGATAACCGGTAACATCGGTAGACCGGGTGTGGGTGTGAACCCGTTGCGTGGTCAGAACAATGTGCAAGGCTCAGCCGATATGGGCTGCCAGCCATACCAGGGCGCGGGATACTTTGATGTATCTGACCCTGTATATCACAAAAAATACGAGGACTTTTATAATGCCAAGCTTCCAAACTATGCCGGACTGAAAATACCGCAGATGTATGATGCCATGCTGAAGGGTGAAATGAAAGCTATGTGGGTAATAGGTGAGGACATGGCGCAGACAGATCCTAATACGCATCATGTAGTGAAGGCTCTGAGCCAACTGGAGTTATTTGTAGTGCAGGAACTGTTTATGACAGAGACGGCGAAGCTTGCCACAGTGATACTGCCAGCATCTTCATTCCTCGAAAAGAGCGGCACGTTCACTAATGGCGAGAGAAGGATACAAAGGGTAAATGCAGTAGTGGCGCCAATAGCCGGTACAAAATCAGACGGGCAGATTATGGTAGATATAATGAACCGTATGGGCTATCCGCAACCGGATTATCATCCTGAGTGGGTGCTCGAAGAAATATCCAGGATCGTGCCTTTCTTTGAAGGTGTGAAGTGGGATGAGCTTGGTGAGGATGGCAAGCAATGGCCGGTGGCAAAGGATGGCAGGGATACGCAGATCTTGCATACAGAAACGTTTAAGAGGGGCAAGGGTAAGTTCGTGCACAATAATTATAAAAAATCAGAAGAGCTGGTTAAGAATGAAAAGGAATATCCTTATATCATTACTACCAACAGGGAGCTGGAGCATTATAACTGTGGCGCGATGACACGGAGAACCAACAATGCCCTAATTGTAACAGACGATGTGTTAATGATCAACCCTGTAGATGCCGCCAAACACCTGATCAACGAAGGTGACATGGTGTGCGTAGAATCTCCGCGCGGCAAGGTAGATGTGAAAGCAAGAATAACGGACGAAGTGAAGCCCGGTATACTGAGCAGCACATTCCACTTCCCCGATGTGATGATGAACAATATCACCTCCAGTGTATCTGACTCTGAAGCTATGTGCCCCGAATTCAAGGTCGTGGCATGCAACATCAGGAAGAGCAAGGGTGAATATAAGAAGAAAGCGATGGCATAGGCGTAAATACTATCATGCTGCCGTAGTTCGATCTACTCTGGTTTTTTCCAGTGTGTTTTGGGATCGGTGTAAGTTGAAAACAAAGCAAAGGCAACAGCCTCTTTTTGCTGTTCTCTTATGTAATAGTGAATAGCGTGGTGAAATCTACTGATCAACGCAAATCTTACGTCATCGTACCGAACTGCACGACTATGTGGGTTTTGGCTTATTGCCCATATTTGTATTTCGAATTCAGTCAGAAATGTTTCTCCGAGACCAGGTGAAAGTTCATCATAGTAGTCAATGGCCGTTTGGAGATGTTGGACAATTTGGGAAGAAAATCGAATGGTGTAAGCAGGTAAAATCATTTAAACTTTAATTGTTTACGCACCTCATCCCAACTTAAAAGCTCATTGGGGTTTTTGTCATAATAGTCTTTTATTTTGCGTCCTTCGTCTATTTGCCATTGTGGAACGTCTTTAATTTCTTCATCTGTAAGCAGTTCTACAGCACCTAATGTCTTAAGGTCGTTTATCACATTTACGGCATAGTCCTTTATTATTCTGATATGCAAAGTCTCGTTCATACACGGCGCATTATATGTATAAAGTTACGAAAAAAATGTTCAGTATTGGTCGGCGCTGGCTTGTGTAGGAGCATCCAGAATACTACAGTTAATTATAGTTAATCTTCCTGCTCTGCAATATTCGTTCGGCTACTTTTGTTTTAAATCTCTGGTGTGTATAACGCATTTGTATCTCTTTTTTCAATTTCTTTATTGCTATTCGTTCAGCCTGTACGTGCGCAACAACCCATCATTAACGGCACAGTAAGTTACGCAGCGGACCACGTGCCTGGAGCCACTGTTTCCCTATTGAATGCCCGCGATTCATCATGGATAAAATCGGTACCAACCGATGATAATGGAGCTTTTACAATTACAGATATTCCGGCAGGCGAATATATCGTGAGTGTCACAGCAATAGGTTATAAGTCTGCCATGCAGCCGTTAAGTATAAAGGATATTGTTGCACAACCAATTATGTTTCTGCTGGAGAAGGAAGTTCAAGGTATGAAGGAAGTGACTGTCTCCGGCAAAAAACCATTTATAGAAATGAGCGCGGGAAAGGTGACCGTAAATGTTGATGGCTCGCCAGGTGCCGTGGCGCTCAATACGCTGGACCTGCTTCGCCGGATGCCCGGGCTTACGGTAGCCCAGAACGGAAGTATATCTATGCAGGGCAAACAGGGAGTTCTGGTGCTGATTGATGATAAGCCTACCTATCTCTCGCCTGAGCAGCTCGCAGATTATCTGAAGACCATCCCTGCAAATCAGATCGCTCAGGTGGAACTTATGACACAGCCACCGGCTAAGTATGATGCAGCAGGCAATGCAGGTATAGTTAACATACAGCGAAAGCGCATCAGGAAGAGTGGATGGACAGGTATCGGAACTTTTAGTGCGGGCCAGGGCGTATATCCTCACTGGTTAGGAACTGCATTGATCAATTACAAAAAAGACAAGCTGAATATTTCACTCAGCGCAGATGAACACAAAGCAACCGGCTTTGGCGACTGGACGGAAGACCAGCGACTAAGTGATCCGCAGACAGGTATTCTTAAGAGTACCGCTACTATGCACGCTGCAGCCATCGAACATTTCAGCATAGCAAGTGCACGCCTTACCGCAGACTACGACATTACTGATAAACAAAGTATGGGCGCAAGCCTTAAAGGGGGGTATCACACGAATTCCCTCGCAGACCATGTCTATACAAGCACTTTTGACGTTCCAACCAACACCACAACTTACAACAAGATATACAGCCCGGAAGGATTTGTAAGAAAAGACTTTTATGCCAACGCTTACTATACTTACAAAGTGAACAACGCCCGAAGCATAAACTTCAATGCCGATTACATATCCTATTCAAACAGCCCATACCAGGATATCACGAGCACAAACTATGATGCGCAGATGCAGCCTTTCGCAAATCAGTTACTGCTGCACAGCCACCAGCCCACATTGATCGATGTGTATAGCATTAAGGGTGACTACACCGATACGCTGAAAGACGGAACAAAGTTGGAAGCAGGGTTTAAAAGCAGCATTGTAAGTACTGACAATAATGCACAGTTCAGCCGATACCAGGGTACCTCATGGGCAACGGACAGTTCGCGTACAAACCGGTTTGCCTACAGGGAAAACATAAATGCGCTCTATCTCGGTGCAGACAAGGTAATAAATGAAAAATTGGAAGTGAAGCTAGGTTTAAGAGGGGAAAATACAAATGCCCAGGGTAAGCAGCAGGTGCGGGATCAGCAGTTTACGAAACGTTATGCCTCTTTATTCCCTACAGCATACATCTCATACAAAGCCAATACGTACAATCAGTTTGAGCTTAACTATGGCAGGCGCATAGACCGGCCCAATTACCAGTCGTTGAACCCGTTTATCTTTTATTCTTTCCAATACAATTATGCGGTGGGCAATCCCAACCTCCAGCCACAATTCACAAACAGCATAGAACTCAAGCACAGCTACAAAAATACCCTTATGACGACGCTTGCGGTATCGAATACTACCGGGCAGATCACAGACATACTGGTAAGCGATAATTCGACTAATACCGTACATAGCACGCAGGACAATACCGGTATCAACAAAACAGTTAGTTTGTCGGTGTTGTTTAATAAGGACCTCTATAAGTGGTGGTCATTGAATGCGGCAGGCTCTGCATTTTATATGTATTATAGCGGTATGCTGAACACTGCGAATATGACAAATGAAGGCACGGGTTATGCAGTGAGCCTGACCAATCAATTTAATTTCCCAAAAGACTGGAAAGCGGAGTTGGTAGGGTATTACACAGGCCGGTATGTGCTCTCTGTTATAGCTACCCAGTTGCCTGCGGCCTATTTGAGCATGGGTGTAAGTAAGAAGATAGGCAGATCCTCGACCATAAAACTTGCAGTGGAAGACCCATTCTATTTCTATTGGACGCGGCAGCAAAATACACTGCCTGGCCTATATACAAATACCACTTTCCGGTTCAGCACACGGGCGGTATCGCTGGCCTACACTTATAGCTTCGGTAGCGGAGCAAGAAGAAGAGAGATCACCAAGCCGGATGAGGCTGGTCGCATAAAGTGAACTCTGGACAATATTTTATGAGGCACCAAAGATTGGAATGCTGTATTACGTCTTTATAATAAAGGCATCTTTATGAAGACAGTAATTACAGTTTTGTTCGCAGTACTCTCCCTAAATAGCAGCGCCCAGGGATTAAGCGGAAAAGTTCTCGATGAGAAAAAGGAACCAATCATCAATGCGATAGTTC
This sequence comes from Chitinophagaceae bacterium, assembly GCA_947476485.1. Classification (GTDB taxonomy): domain Bacteria; phylum Bacteroidota; class Bacteroidia; order Chitinophagales; family Chitinophagaceae; genus Nemorincola. Next base: position 15,133 of record CANJQU010000017.1, on the reverse strand, counting down.
AAGTATTTTCCTCAAATGGAGTTTTAATGGGCGGTAACGTAACCGACTATGATGGAAATTTCTTGGTGAAGCCGCTGGATCCCGGGTATTATACAGTAGCTGTACGATTTAATGGTTATGACACAAGTACAGTAACCAGGGTTATCGTTTCGCAGGCAACAAATACCAGTCAGAATTTTGCTTTGTACAAATTTGTGGATCATCCTAAAAACGTGGTAACGGAGTATAAAAATCGATTGATAAATCAGGACGACAGCCTAGCCGTCATCACATCAGGCATTCCTGATCCCGCTCCCCTCGTTGACGAAAGTGGAATTTTTCTTGTAGCTTATCCCGGCCTTTATCAATCGAAAAGAGGGTCAGATGTTAGGATACAAAACGGCAGAGGGTCAGGTACCCAATACATAATTGATGGATGCATGGTTCAGCCTCTGATACTTGCGGCAGTCCTTCCGGAAACGAATACGCATTTACACAGCAGGCTGGCAAATCCGTCAATACATAGATTTTCACGCGCGGAATTAACAGCCATGCCCGTAACAGATCTGCGCGATGCAATTAGCCTGCTGCCAGGTGTATACCAGGCAAGAAGAGGCGATGATCTAAGCATTTTTGGAGCCAGGATCTCAGGCACTCAGTATGCAATTGATGGGATACGCCAGTGAGCTCACCCCATGGTGGCTGTTCGTATGAAGCTTACTTTTCGATAGCCTCAATTATTTCAGGGCTTGTTGGTTTTGCTTTCGCTGCAAAAACCGCTACCAGGTTACCTTTTTCATCGATAAGGTATTTCTGAAAGTTCCATTTCACCTCGCTGTCTTTGAGATTATTGTATTTCTTCTCGGTCAGCCAATGATAGATAGGCGCCATATCATCGCCCTTTACAGATATTTTGGCAGCCATAGGGAAACTAACGCTGAAGTTCTTCTGGCAAAATTCAGCGATCTCCTTGTTCGACCCCGGTTCCTGTTCGCCAAAGTTATTCGCAGGGAAACCAACGATCACCAGCTTGTCTTTATACTTCTTAGACATCGCTTCCAGGTCTGAATATTGAGGTGTATTGCCACATTGAGAGGCTGTGTTTACAATAAGTATCTTCTTTCCCTTGAATTTCGAAAAATCCACCGTGCCGCCCGTAAGGCCGGCTACTTTGAATTCATAAATGGTTTTCGGGATAGCATCTGTTTTTACAGGTGTAAAGCCGAAAAGTAATTTGAACATCAGGAGTAAATGCAGTGTCATGTGGTTTTTTATTTTGCAATAAAGGTGACGAAATTTCTTTAATAAACTACCACCGGCCAGATTATATTTTTGCCACAATGCTGCCGTTTCGGAATGTCCGTTGTTTTTGACCGGTTTGGGGAGTAGGCTTTTTGTTTTTATATTGCTAACGTATGGCTAAGAAACAAAATCAAAACCCCAAACAGCCACAGGTAAAAACACAGGCGAGTGTGACTAAGCCTGTGGCTCAGCCTGCCGTTGCCACTAACAAAGTGAATGATAAATGGTTGGTGCTGTTGTTGGTTGCTGTAGCATTAGTTGTGAATGTTCCCACCCTACGCTACGACTATACCCTCGATGATCCATATTTCACAAAAGATAACCCACTGGTAAGAGCAGGCGTTTCGTCCATACCGGAGTTTTTCACCCATGCAGCATACTATGGTGTGTTCAAAAATCATGACGCATCTTACCGCCCGCTTATGCTCATAAGCTTCGCGATTGAAAAGACACTATTTGATTTTAACCCTGTTGTCAGCCACTTAATTAACCTCATCATATTTGCGCTTCAGATATTTTGCCTTTACAAATTGCTACGGCGCGTATTCAGCAATTATTCGGCATTCATTCCCTTTTTTATCATGCTGCTGTTTGAGCTGCATCCTATCCATACAGAGGTAGTAGCCAGTGTGAAAAGCCGCGATGAGCTACTGGCGTTATTGTTTACTGCCGTGAGCATGCTATACAGCTTTAAGTATATCGATGGCAATAAAATAGCCAGCCTGCTGGTGTCTGCGCTCTTCTTTTTCCTGGCGCTGCTTTCAAAAGAGAGCTCCATCACTTTTGTGGCTATCATGCCGCTTACCGTATATTTCTTCAGAGATGTAAAGATGTCAAAGATACTTACCGCCGTTGCTCCATATGTTGTTATGGCGGGGATATATATGGCCATGCGCGCTGCATTTATTGAAAGCGATGGCGAAAAGGTTAGGATATTGGTGAATAATAACGCATTGATGGCCGCAACTAACTACGGCGAGAAACTGGCCACAGCATTGTTCATTCAGCTCAAGTATGTTATCCTGCTATTCGTTCCGCATCCATTATCTTACGACTATTCCTACAGTCAGATACCTATTATCAGCTTTGCTAATCCTAAAGCGCTGCTGTCTGTGGTTGTGCTCCTTGGATTGTTGGGATATGCACTCATGGGACTGAAACGCAAAGACGTTTTCTCTTATTGCATACTGTTCTATTTCGCCGGCGTGGCGATCACAGCAAATATATTGGTGGATATTGGTGCTACAATGGCCGAGCGATTTGTTTATACCGCTTCACTGGGTTTTTGCATTGCTATGGTTTTTCTTGTAGTCAGGCTATTGAAGTCGGATAAGGCGAATCTTAGCTATGCCACTGCGCCGCGCGTTTTCATGGTATTGGTGGTAGTGTCTGTGTTATATGGTGTAAAAACAATGGCGCAAAACGAAGTATGGAAAAATAATCTTGTCCTGTATAGAAGTGGCATAGAAACAGCTCCCAACAGTTGGCGCGCCCATTACCTGCTCGGCGTAGAGTTGACAAGAAAGCTAAATGCAGAAAAGGACCCCAACACAAAGAAAGAATTAATGAGAGAAGCCGTTGAGCATTTTAATAGCAGCGGTGCAATACTCACTACCAGCGATGCCTGGCTTATGAAGGGCTATGCATTTGAATTTGGTGGCAGGGATGACTCTGCGGTTGCCAGCTATAAAACTACTGTTACCCTTGATCCCGGGAATAAACAGGCGGCTAATAATATGGGGGCGATACTCTTAAGGCACGGAAATCTTGAGACTGCCATACAGGTGCTTGGCAAACTTGTGGCCCAGGACACAACTTACAACGATGCTGTTTGCAATCTTGCTGCGGCCTATGGAAACAGCGGCAATTTTAAAGAATCAGAGAAATACTACATGATCGCGATGCGCAAAAACCCGGACCAACCACCTAATGTGCTGATGAGTATCAGTAATATTTATAGGTTCATGGGAGATTCTACGAATGCGCAGAAGTATCGGGCCTTGTTGAATAGCGCATTGAGGGCGGGAAAATAAGCGAACTTTGTATCTTACTGATTTTGTTTTTACATTGCATATACAAATAAGATAGAATTAAAATATAGTGGCAAAAAAGAATCCAGCGCCGAGGGCAGACCAGCCAAAGGCAGCTCCCCAGGTACCGAACAGAAAGCCGCAGCAGCCTGCGGCCAAAGAGCCCTTTGTAATGACCGATAAATGGTACATCATTATTCTGATGGCTGTTGTCTTTGTTGTAAATGCACGCACCATTGGTTATGAATACACTTATGACGATGCGGTATTTACTTCAAAAGGGAACCTGATCGATATCAGGGGCATGGGTGGCCTGGCGAGCATCCCTGAGTTGTTCACCCACGGCAAGAACTACTGTTTTGATAAGAGTAATAATGGCTCTTATCGTCCTTTACTGCCGGCCACTTTCGCTATTGAGCATGCTATTGTAGGGGGGTATAACCCTGCCTTCAGCCATTTTGTCAATCTTGTTCTTGCATGTATATTGATGATGCTCTTGTTCAAAATGCTGCGGCGGATGATGCCGCAGTATTCGCCTTATATTCCTTTTTTGATCCTGCTGCTTTTTTCAGTGCATCCTGTTCATACCGAGGTGATGGCCAGTGTAAAGAGCAGGGATGAGATACTGGCGCTGCTCTTTTCAGCGTTGGGTATGCTGCAGACGTTCAAGTATATTGATAACAACAACATCCGGCATCTCATTCTTTGCGGCGTTTACTTTTTCATAGGGCTGCTGGCAAAGGAGAGTGTGGTTTGTTTTGTTGTAATAGCGCCATTGACACTTTACTTCTTCTTCAATGCCGATGTGAAAAAAATGCTCACGTCAGCGGCGCCTTACCTGGCAGTTACTGTTTTGTTCCTTGTTATCCGTGCACTGGTGCTGGAGAAAGGCACCACCGGTAAGGACGCGGTATCGATCACGGAAAACACATTGGTAGCAGTTACCAATTTTGGAGACCGATTAGGTACAATATTGGTCATTCAGCTCAAGTACCTGCAATTGCTTATTTTCCCGCATCCGTTGTCTTTCGATTATTCATACAACCAGATACCTATTACCCCGATAACTAATTATATGTCGCTCATTTCTTTGGTTGTCTTCACTGGGCTTTTTGTTTATGCTGCGGCTACTTTTAAGAAGAAGAGCATATACTCATACAGCATTCTGTTCTACTTCCTTGCCATGGGTGTTACTTCCGGCTTGCTGATGCAGATAGGCGCTACCGCAGGCGAGCGTTTTTTGTTCATTGGGTCGCTGGCGTTCTGTATGGTGGTGGTGTTACTGCTCGCCAGGCTGTTTAAAACAGATACGGCCACTGTTACTTATGAGCATGCGCGTAATTTTTCTTATCTCATCATTGTGCTCGCATCGGTGTATAGTATCAAATCTGTTGCAAGGAATGAGGATTGGAGAAGTAATCTCGATCTGTTTAAAAGTGGAGTAATTACCGCTCCCAATAGCTGGCGAAGCCAGAACTGCCTGGCCGTTGAATACAAGCGAATGGCAACCATTGAGCCGAATGTGCAGGAGCAGGCAAAAGAGTGCAAAGAGGCAATAAAATATTATACCCGGTCCATCTCCATTTATCCCCATAAGGCAGATACCCATGCTGATCTCGGAGCTGTATACTTTATGATGAAAAATTACGACTCTGCAACAGTGCACCTGATCCGTGCTTTGGAACTTAATCCTAAGCTGTCCAGCGCGTCTGCAAATATGGGCACAGTATATCTTACGTTGCAACAATATCATAAGGCACTTGGGTATTATCGCATGACTGTTGCAGAAGACCCGACGAATGTTATTGCCCAGTTCAACCTTGCGGTTTGCTATTACCAGGAGCAGAAGTATGATTCCGCTGCAATAGGTTTTACAAAATCCATCGCTATTCAGCCGGAGTATAACGACCATAAGGCGTTTGGTTATGCGGGCATTGTATACCGGACACTGGGTAAGTTGGATTCTGCGGCTAAATACGAAGCCCTCGCCAGACAATTTAAATAGCTGAAAATATTTTAGAAATGAAGGTGAATGAAAAACTAGCCCCGTATCTGCCGGGTATCATAGCGTTTGCACTCCTGCTCGTAGTAGGCATAGCCACTTATAAAGACTATGGCATGGGCTGGGATGAGCCCGCACAGAGAGGCCCCGGCCTGCTTAGCTTCAACTATATCTATCATGGCAGCCAGGAGCTTTTCCTCACGCCTTCTGATAATCACGGTGCAGGCTATGAGTTACTGTTGATATTCATTGAGAAAGGAATGCGGCTCAAGGACCCTAAAGTGATCTATGAGATGCGCCACATTGTGAGCAATGTCTTTTTCCTGGTCAGTGTGTTTTTCGGGTACATACTTATTCTCCGCTTGTTCAAAGACAAATGGCTTGCTTTGCTCGCATTCCTGATGATCGCACTAAATCCACGGTTGTATGGGCACTCGTTTGTGAACAGTAAGGATATGCCTTTTTTGTGTATGATCATAGTTACGCTTGCACTTTGCCAGATGGCTTTTGAGAAGAAAAATAAATGGCTCTTTCTGGCGCTTGGTGTGGCCTGCGGCTATGCCACCAGTATCCGGATCATGGGTGTTATGTTTGCCGTATTTATCATAGGCTTCCTGGTCATTGATATGCTGGCGGATATGAAGAAAAAAGAAAAGCCCGCAAAGCAACTTGTTAACATGGGTCTCTTCTCGGTTGCCTTTATGTTCTTGCTTTACATTGCATGGCCCTATATATGGAAAGCGCCCATACAGAAGTTTGGAGAATCTTTCACAAAGATGTCGCACTTTGACTGGCATGGTTCCGTGTTGTTCGATGGTAAGATCATCAAAGCAACCGAGATACCGGTTGAATATTTCCCCACATGGTTCTTGATCTCCAATCCGCCACTTTGGTTGCTGCTCGGGTTTGCAGGGCTGGTATTTATTGTGGTGCAGTTTTTCAGGAAGCCTTTGCCGTATTTCCAGAACACACCGGAACGCAACTATATATTGTTTGTTGCATCCTTCATTGCCCCTATTGTTGCGGTAATAGGTCTGCATTCGGTGATCTATGACGACTGGCGCCACCTCTATTTTGTCTATCCGTCTTTTGTGTTCATGGCTATTGTTGTCATTCACAGGTTTTGGAAGGATAAGCTCAGGATGGTGCTGCAGGCCGTATGCGGGGTGCAACTGGCGGCGATCGTGTTCTTTATGGCCCGGAGTCACCCGTTTCCGCATGTGTATTTTAATTCTTTTGTATCGCATGAGGAGGAATACTTGCGCAGGCACTACGATTTTGAATACTGGGCATGCGGCTACAAGCAGGGGCTCGACTATATAGTTGCCAACGATACTTCGCATGCCATGAAAATATGCTGCGAATACAAGACCCCGCTTGACAATAATATACTGATGCTTCCGCCTGACCAGCGCAACCGCTTTGTATGGGTGACAAGCGCGCAGGAGGCAGACTATTACATCACGAATTTCCGGCTGCATCCTACCGATTATCCGGATGATGCGCATCCTTCTCCGAACATAGAGTACGAGATACAGGTACTCAACAGTACGTTGATGCGGGTATATACACCAAAAGGGAAAAGGGGCGCAATATTGAAGTAATGGTCTTTATTATTACTGCGCAAAATGTTTGCTTATAGCAGGGAGACATTACGATGAATGTTCTCAACGTATCGGCCATTAAAAAATCAAATGGTTAACTCCCGTGACGATCTTAGTCGTTCTCTGAAACAAAGAGCTCTGAAGCAATTCTGTCTGCAAACAACTTCCCTTCATTTGTCAGCAAGAGCTTTCTCTCATTTAGTACCAGCCATTTTTTCTCCATGAAAAGATGGCTGCTTTTTTCTACATCTTTGGCAAAGTTGCTATCCCATTCATTTGCTATTTTATCAAGATCGCAGCCCCACATGGTGCGCAGGGAGGTCATTATGTATTCATTAAGGTGGGCAAACGTGCTCAACTGCTCTTCTTCAAAATTCAACTTCTTCTCCTGCAAAACACCTTTGGTATAGAGTGCATTATTAGCCACATTCCACCTGCGCGATGTACCATTGAAAGAATGAGCAGATGGCCCTATACCGAGGTAGTGGTTACCACGCCAGTAATTGGTATTATGTATCGCATAACGGCCGGGTAGTGCAAGGTTTGATATTTCGTAATGCTCATAGCCCATAGCCGCCGCCTGCTCCATCAGTATCTCAAATTGGCCGGCCGCTTGCTCGGGATCTACCGGTTGCGCTTTTTTGTTTGCGATCGCATATTGCAATGCCGTCTTGTCTTCAACGGTAAGGGCATAAGAGGAAAAATGAGGGATATTTAATTCTTCCACTTTTGCGAGGTTTGCTTTCCATGCTCCATCTGTTAGACCGGGGGTGCCGTAGATCAGGTCTATGCTTAGGTTGTCAAAGCCGGCATCCTGTGCGGCTTTTATTGCATAGTCGGCCTGCTGCGCATTGTGTGCCCGCTTCATGTATAGCAGGTCTTCTTCCCTGAATGATTGAACGCCAATACTAAACCGGTTTACCGGGGTGCTGCGTAATGCTTGTAAATAGTGCTTGTCAAGATCATCAGGGTTGGCTTCCAGCGTGCATTCTTTTAGTTCTTTTACAGGGTAGTATTTCAGAATGGCATCGAATAGTCTGTTGATCTCATCGGCAGTCAGCAGTGAAGGTGTCCCACCACCAAAGTATACTGTTTCAATAGCTGCGCCCTGGAGGTATTCCCGTTGCATCTCTATCTCACGCAGCATCGCCTGAAGTATATCTTCCTTATATTTTAGAGATGTCGAAAAATGGAAATTGCAATACACACATGCCTGCTTGCAAAATGGTATATGCAGGTATATACCGGCTGTTTGTGGTGTTGCAGTTTTATCGGTAAAAAATGCCATTCAGGCAAAGGTAGCGTATTGGTGCATGCGTGCATAAAACGGTTTGTGCAAAGAAAAACCACGCTATTGCAGCATGGTTTGATTATTGTTGGTTTACACGCATGAGCTGTGATATGGTTCACGGCAAATAAAAACAGCGTACGCCATAATAATATTTTTCTTCATTTTCTGTTTTCCAGGAAATCGAGATAATAACGATTGATGATACTATTTCATTTGCCGTTCCCTCGACCATGCCCCTTATTGCCGTTATCGTGGTGTGGCTTTTCGTGACCCTTACCTTGGTTGTTACCGTGTTCCTTGCGTTGATTGTTTCCGCGGCCCTGGTGCCCGGGATTATTTTGACCATTGTTACCGCGCCATTCGCTATGGTGTGGATGATGAGGGTTTGCATAATATCTTTCTTCGCGGCTATCGCGTATCACCACCTGGTCATGCTGCCCCTTGTATCGTGCATTTTCCTGCCGGTACCGGTCATGGTGTATCCAGGGATCGCGCTCATTGATAACCACTTTATGTGCACCGTATAGGTCAAAATCGTGATAACGGGGTGGTAAGCTCCGTCTTGTAACCCAATGACCGCCATCATACCAGGTATATTGCCGGCGAGGCACATCATAGTAAGCATCGACATCGGGTATATAATAATACTCAACATAGTCATATCCTGTTGGCCCCCAGACAGGCTGCGCACCGATATTTATACGAACACTTACCTGTGCATGTGCATTTATACAAAACGCGGTACCAATTATTACTGCAATTGCAAGAAGTTGCTTTTTCATACTGGCAATGCTGGTAAAACCATGCCAGTAATATAGAATGATAAAATGTCAACTATATTAAATCCCTCCATTCGCTTACTTTTGCACCCAAATAGAACACATGCAATTCGACCGTAAGAACCTTTCTGATGCACAGCTTGTTGATATGTACAAGGAGTTGCTGCGCCCCAGGATGATCGAAGAAAAGATGCTGGTATTGCTCCGCCAGGGTAAGATCAGTAAGTGGTTTAGTGGGATAGGGCAGGAAGCCATAGCGGTTGGCGCTACACTGGCACTGGATAGCGATGAGTATATCATGCCGTTGCACCGTAACCTTGGTGTATTTACTACACGCAAGATGCCATTTGATAAGTTGTTTATGCAGTGGCAGGGCAGTAAAGAAGGGTTCAGCAAAGGCAGGGAACGTTCCTTCCATTTTGGTGCGAATGAATATCACATATGCGGGATGATCTCCCATCTTGGACCGCAGCTCGCCATAGCCGATGGTATCGCTCTTGCGCATAAGCTAAAGAAGGAACGAAAAGTATCGCTGGCATTTAGCGGAGACGGCGGCACAAGCGAAGGTGATTTTCATGAGGCGCTTAATGTCGCTGCCGTGTGGAATTTGCCGGTGATCTTCATAATCGAGAACAACGGATATGGTCTAAGCACACCAAGTAACGAGCAGTTTGTATGCAAACAACTGGCTGATAAAGCTCAGGGCTATGGCATGAAGGGCATCACGATAGATGGCAATAATATACTTGAAGTATACAAGCAGATAGTAAGTGCACGGCAGTATTGCATTACTGAGCAAAAGCCGATACTGGTTGAGTGCATGACCTTCCGCATGCGTGGCCATGAGGAAGCCAGTGGTGTAAAGTATGTGCCAAAAGAGCTGTTCGAAGAGTGGGGTAAGAAAGACCCCGTTCAGAATTATGAAAATTACCTCAGGGCTGAGGGCCTTCTTGACGATGATATGATAGCTGGTATCAGGTCGGGAATTCAGCATGAAATTGAAGCTGGTATCGCTACCGGCTTCGCAGCCGCTGAGGTCGTTGCAAATACAAACGAGGAAATGGCCGATGTGTATGCGCCGGGTGTGCCGGCAGCAGTTGCGCCTGTATCAGGTGGAACAGAAAAGAAATTTATTCAGGCGATCACTGAAGGGTTGAGGCAGAGTATGGAGCGTCACCCTAACCTGGTATTAATGGGCCAGGACATTGCCGAATATGGTGGTGCTTTCAAGGTTACCGACGGTTTTGTCGCGCTGTTTGGTAAGGATCGGGTACGCAACACACCGCTCTGTGAGAGCGCTATCGTTGGCGCCGCGCTTGGTTTGTCCATTAAAGGATACAAGTCGATGATGGAAATGCAGTTTGCCGATTTCGTAACTGTTGGCTTCAACCAGATCATCAATAATCTTGCAAAGATCCACTACCGCTGGGGGCAGAACGCCGATGTGGTGATACGCATGCCCACTGGCGGCGGCGTAGGTGCAGGGCCTTTCCACTCCCAGAGCAATGAAGCATGGTTTGCACATACCCCGGGTCTTAAGGTTGTTTATCCTTCTACACCGGAGGACGCGAAAGGGTTGCTGATCGCCGCCATTGCCGACCCTAACCCGGTAATGTTCTTTGAGCATAAGGCCCTTTACCGAAGCATCAGCGGCCATGTACCGGATGAATATTATAGCATAGAAATAGGCAAGGCCAGGATCGTGAGGGAAGGACGTGATATCAGCATTATCACTTATGGTATGGGGGGCCACTGGGCTACTGCCTATGCAGATAAGCATCCGGATGTGTCATTCGATATCCTTGATCTGCGCACGCTGCTTCCGTTGGATTACGCCGCTATTCGTGGTTCCGTATTGCGCACTGGCAAAGTGCTGTTACTGCATGAGGACACCCTGACCGGAGGTATCGGCGGTGAGTTGGCTGCATGGATATCTGAAAACTGCTTCGAAAACCTCGATGCGCCTATAGTACGCTGTGCAGGGCTGGATACGCCTATTCCGTTTGCTATACCGCTGGAACAGAATTTCATGGCCAGCAGCAGGCTCCATGGCTGTGTGCAAAAGCTATTATCGTATTAACAGCGGCGCAGTAGCATTTTGGTTTTTTGCCCGTGACTTTTGACATTTGGCTTTTTACATGCTACTTTCGTAAGTGAAATAGAGTTTGTATGAATAAACGGTTGATACATATTGCTTTGCTTGGAGGAGCGGTTGGTCTGTTCTTCTCATGTAAAGACCTGCCGCCCAACAACCACGGGCCCATTGTATTAGGCGATTCATCAACGATTGTCACCGAGCGCGATCCGCAGAGATTGAAAGATCTTGTTACAGATCTTCAGCCGGTAATCCCAACTCCTGAAACGAATGATACTGCTGAGAATAAAACTCCGGTAGCCACGGCAGATACAGGCAAAAAGAGTACGCCTGTTGCAGCCACGCCAACTCCCGCACAAGCGTTACCCGCCGGTGCCGGCCTTCGGGCTGATTTCAGGGATGTATCTGTGATGATACCCAATCTGAACGCGAAGATATCAGGCAAAGCTGACTTGCAAAAAGCAAATGGCGCGGTTTACACCTTTGTAAGTGGTGACATAAATGGCAACAGCCTGCACCTGACCGGTAACATTACCAGGGTGTCACAGCGTTATCAGTCTGTAGTCGTGTTGAAGAATGAGTTGGGTACGCTGCCGATAGAATCATTGTCTGTGACCACCGATTGGGAGCCGATTAAAGGTAATAACAACCAGTATAAGATCAGCGATCTTGATACCAGATCACTGGAGTATCCGCGTGTGAGCGGGAGCGCTATCCGCAATGCCGTAGGTAAGGCCGCCAAACGCCGCCGGTTCAGCAGGAGGAAAGTGCAGGAATGGGAAAAAAGTGTTCATCATGTCCGTGCGGCAAATCAAAAGCCATTGGTCATAATGCTCCGCTCGGTAATGTGGAAGATAGATGGGAAAGACGCAAATGGTAAACTGTTCTCCAAGCAGATAAGGATAGATGTGCCTATGTAAATTTGCAGTACGCATCAAATATTTCCTCTTAACCGACGTTATGTCTTTTTGCGCGATATTTATGTTCCGCGACCGTGATATCTTCCCAAAGGCTTATGGCTGGTACCCTGAAAAATTTCACTGAAAAGTTGTTTTCTGCTCCAACGGAGTTGCCGGTTCCTTTGCAGCTGGCTCACCTGCCCTCTTTGGATGGCTTGCGGGGTATTTCTATAATAATGGTTCTGGTATACCATATGCTGCTCGCATATAACATCACGTGCTTCAATGGCATGTTTGGCGTGAACATTTTCTTTGTCATCAGCGGGTTCATAATCACTACTTTGTTGCTCCGGGAAAAATTCCGGAATGGTGATGTATCGCTGGGTAAATTTTATGCCCGCCGCTTTCTTAAGATCATCCCTGTGGCCTACTGCTACTTGCTGGTGGTAGTCGTTGTTAACAGCTACTATAAGATCATCACCCTCCCTGATATACTAGCTGCGGCACTGTTCATTAAAAATACGGATATCATTCCCACACACTGGGATGTTGCTACGGGACATTTTTGGTCATTATCCGTTGAAGAGCAGTTTTATATCGTTTTCCCCTTCCTTTTGAAAAGGAGTACAAACGGATACCTGGTCGTTTTGGTGTTGCTGATCATTTTTATTCCGGTATTTCTGACGATCGAAGGGCGAGCTGCAGCCCAGTCCGGAAGCAGCGGTATGTCTGTACTTGCCGATTTGTTACGGTATATCACACCCATACTTACCGGTGCCCTTTGTGCCGTGTTGCTTTTCAAAAAAATAATTTCCGGTAGACTTTATCCGAACAACCTGGTGGTGAACCTGTTCATACTTTTCGTTGCATATGAAATATATTGTGGCGCGGGTTTCCTCGGCGCGCTGTACTACAAAAATTTCATTTGCTCGGCGCTTGTCGCCGCTGTTATTGCAAACAACATCATTCCATCCGCCGATCTTTTTTTCAGGCTGCTCAATTCAAAGATACTAGTAACGATAGGCCTGGCTTCTTATTCTATTTATGTATGGCAGCAGTTATTCCTCATGGCACATCCCTGGGGCTCCATAGGCGGCGTTGCCGTATCCGGGTGGATAGAGCTGGCTGCTGTTCTGGCAGTTTCATTTTTCTCTTATTATGTGGTAGAGCGCCGGCTGGCGAAGATAAAAAGCAGGTTCCGGTAGGCTAGTATTTCAGTCGTGCTTCAACTTTGTGCAGATAGGCAAGCGTGGCCGTGCTTACCCTATGCCTTTTCTCAGTAAAGGGTATTTTGGCAATTTGGAACAGCGACGAAAAAAAAGTCCCGATGTGGCCTTTAGCCATCCGCAGATACTGGATAGCCCAGCTTGCCGATGTGGTAACAAAATATTTGAACGGAAGGTATCGCCAGGCCACCTTACTCTTGTTGATCCACTGCATTTGCAGTTTCCGGTAGTTGGGTGCGCGCCCCAACGCAGATTCTTTGTGCGCTATCGTAACGCCATTATCAAATCCTATTGTATAGCCTGCATCCAGGATGCGGTAAGCAAGATCATACTCCTCCATGCCGTAATGGAAGTCGGTAGGGTAGAGTCCTGTTTTTTTGATTACTTCCGCCTTCGTGATATTTGCTCCACCTGCGAAATAGGCAGTTAAAAATCGCGGGTTCGACTTGTATTTCTCATACATCTTGTGCGGGAATGCAGTTACCTGCACTTCGTTGTTCTCATAATAAACCACCCGGAAGGTAATAACACCTGTATTTGCCTCCTTGAAAAATGGTTCATCGAACAATGCAGCCAAACGCTGAAGATCATCAGGCGCCGTGAATGCCATATCGTCATCAATATTCAGCAACAGCCCGCCCTTCGCTATTTGCATTAGCTTGTTACGTCCCTTCGCGACACCCAGGTTAGCGTCTGATAAAATATATTGTGCTTTAAGTTCAGGATGCCCCTTCACATAAGCGACCACTTCATCATAGGGTTCGGTAGATGCATTATTCAGGATAAGGATCTCTTCCAGCACATCAGCGGTACCCTTTTGTTCATTGAGGTTTATCAATAGCTCCAGCAGGTCGGCAGGGCGATTGTAAGTAATAATGAGTATGGAGATCCGTTCTGCCATGTAGCGCGGTAAATTTACATAATTCTGTCGCAACGGCTATCGGGGTCTTGTTTTATTCTCGGGTATATTTTGCACATTTGCACATACTCAAATTGCACAGGAAATGTTTAGTTACTGGGAACAACAGAGTTTTTCGCATTATGATCATATAGTAGTTGGCGCTGGTATTGTGGGCCTTTGCGTGGCCATCGGTCTCAGGGAGCGATATCCGCAGGCAAGTGTGCTTGTGCTTGAGCGGGGACTGCTGCCTACCGGTGCAAGTACCCGCAACGCAGGTTTTGCCTGCATGGGCAGCGCCACAGAATTGCTGGATGATCTGCAGCATACCAGTGAGCCGGAGGTAGTGGCCTTATTCGAGGCCCGTGGGAAAGGGTTGGCGAGGCTGAGAAGTATGCTCGGCGATGACAGGATAGGATATCGGGAGAACGGAGGTTACGAGCTGATCAGTGAGCAGGAAGCAGGCGCCATCGACAAGCTGGACTACCTGAACAGGCTATTACTGCCCGTCACCGGCAAAGAGGCGTTCAGGCAGGCAACGGAACGCATCAGCGAATTTGGCTTTGGCGGCGCCTACGCAGCAGACCTCATAGAAAACACCTGCGAAGGAGAGATCAATACCGGCATGATGATGCGGGCATTAATGGATATGGCTGTGCAGCGTGGTGTGGAGGTGAAGACCGGTGCTGATGTTTTGGGTTTTGAAGAAGATGATAAACGTGTCTTTGTACGGGTAAAGGACCCGTTCCGTCCTGATGTATGGTTACTGAGTTGCGATACGATGAACGTCTGTACAAATGCATTTACAAAACAACTGTTACCCGATGTGGACGTGACCCCTGGCCGCGGGCAAGTACTTGTTACGCAACCTATACCCGGTCTGAAGTTCAAGGGTATTTACCATTTTGATAAGGGCTACTATTATTTCCGCGAGATCGATGGCAGAGTTCTTTTTGGTGGTGGCCGCAATCTCGACTTTGAAGCAGAGGCAACCACGGAATTCTCATTGAACTCACTGATACAAATTG
>CANJQU010000016.1 GCA_947476485.1 Chitinophagaceae bacterium | reverse complement strand
TTATTAAGAATAATTTATTTTATACTATATCGGAATAATCGAAGAACCGAAATAAATGAAAACAAATTAACTGATAGTTAAAGATAGTCGGGCGACATAAATACATATAATAAAACAATATTTTTACCGGGCCTGTATCTTTTTATCGTTATTTCCAAATACTGCTTTCCGGTACATGACCCCGTACACAAAAACCAATGTCAGCAATACCGATGAGATTTCGTATAAAGGAATGATCTGTATGTTTAGAAAATGAACTATGAACACCACAGCTATCAGCGACAAAGCAACAATAGAATATTTAGATTTTATCCTCGAACTACAGAAGGGAATAATAAGGTTTGTCGGTAAGGCCCACAGCACATTAAAATTATCTTTCCAGCCCGGCTCAGCATCAATAGACCAGACATATATGATATAACAACCCAGGACACCTGTCAAAAATAAAACAAGCGTGCTCATAATACTTCCCAATATTCTTAGCCGTTTTACGACCACGCTAATGATCGTAACAACTGCTATGCACCAAAATACGATAACCGGTTCATTTACGGCATCCGGCCATTTTACCCTGTTTTCAAAAAGGACTGTCTTTGTATCGCACAATTTTCTGCCATCTACTGTTGCACCCGCTATTCCATCCTGCAAATAGTCTGCGATATACATAGCCTCCATATTTGTTGGAATTCTGTCTGCACCGCAACCAAAAAGAATTTTCATGCCGGTGGAGAACCAGTACTTATGCTGTATTGCTTGTGGGCCGCATCTGTCGGTAAATTGCCGGAAGTGTAACGTAACTCCTTTTGGTAATACATTACCAGGCACAAAACGGTTTCCAAAAACACTAGTGAATATTCCGAGGATACGGGTACAACAATTGTCATATGCACTACTGTATTCGTAATACCTGTTTTCGCGGCGTAAATTATTCGCCAGGTATTTCTGGATACGCATTTTATCTTCGCCGCTTAGCAAAAAAACCAGCTCCTCCACGCCCCTTTTTTCGCGTCCATACTGAAAATTGAACTCATCCATGGTGTTTGTGGCAAGATAAACGTGGACACGGTCTGTAAGGAACTGATGCAGCACAGTGTTTTCCGGAGACGAATCCAAAAAGCCGAAATTATAGACGAGATCCCGCTCCCTGCCAGCTTTTGAGCTATCAATGATCCGGATCGCACTATGGCCAAATGTTTCATATATCTCCTCTCCAGGGCTACAGGTAAGCAAACTGATACGCAAATGACTTTTAACCGCTGTATCATTCACTACCGAATCCTGCTGCGCAAAGGCAGAAAAATGAAGTATGATGGCAAGTAATATGGAGAGCACGCGCTTTAGCATGATCAAAAATAGGAAAAGGGTTAAAAATAATCTGTTATAAATAAGCAGCGGCGCAGAATGCTGCGCCGCTATAACTTTATATTATTTCGCTGGATGCTTTAACTCCTTCGGTTACTCCTTTACCAGCTTCTGAATAGCTATGCGCTCACCAGCATCGTTATACAGCATAATGATGTATAAGCCCTGCGACAGGCTGCTTACATCCACATCTGTGGCAGCAGGCTGGTCCATCATTTTTTTACCGTCAACACTCATGATCACTGCCCGTAAACTAACGGTAGATTCTATATGCAGTGCATTGGTTACCGGGTTAGGATATACGCTAACCCCAGGGGCAGTTAACTGGTTCACATCAAGGGTGTTGAGCACATACGGGCCAGAGAAATTATGACAACCATGCACATCGGTAACGACTACGCGGTAACTGCCAATATCCGGAGGAAGCAGGGAATAGGAGGTAGCGCCAGGTATAGCCACTGTGTTAAGATACCACTGGTAGCTGCCGTAGGCACTGCTTGTAGACAATCGACCGGTTGACATATTATAAGAGATAGTTGGGGTAGGTAATGCATAAACATCCACTACTGTAGCCGCAGAAGTATCGTTACAACCCGGGGTTATGATAATGTTGGTGTAAACACCCGCATTGCTGGTGGTATATGTGGTATTTGTAGCACCGGGAATACTTGTACCTCCAGACTGCCATTGATATGTAACACCGGGAAGCCCGACAGGAACAATGCTTAATGTAACACTGCTGCCCACACAAAGCGCATATGAACCGGATGGTGAAAGTGGCGGATTGGGCGTCAGCACTTGTATCACAGTTGGCGTTGATGTAGCCGAACATCCGTTAGTGCCGGTGATGGTAACTTCAAAACTGCCTTCGCTTGTTGCTGTATAAGTATCGTTTGTTTCTCCGCTTATCGGCGTTCCTGACTCTGACCATTGATAAGTATCGCCAAGGCTCCCTGTTGCAGTAAGCGTTACGGTGCCTGCGGCGCACAATACTAGTGGCCCGCTGGCGGTAACTGTTGCAACCGGTGTAGGGCTGAGCGCCAACGTGGTGGTTGCTTCTGTGCCGCAGCCAGATGAGTTAAAAGCAGTGAGCGTGTAAACACCTGCAGATGAAGCGTCGGTTGTAAACGTTGGGTTCTGCTGGGTAGACGTAAATCCTGCGGGGCCGGTCCATGAATAGGACGTAGTGCCGGTACCATTCCCGCCAAGGGTTACTGAAGAGCCGACACAAACAGGCGAAGAAGAAACAGAAGCAGCTACTCCGCTCACACCGGCACACGTATAAGTGATCTCGAGATACGGAGCATGATTTGGCGGGCTTGTTGTTGCCGGAGCACCTGTTTCACCCATTATCGCATATATCCTGCTGCCGCCACCTGTGAAACAAATGGAAACTTTGTTGCCGTTATTGACCTCAATGAAATTCGTCGTAGCAACAGTGGCCGGTATTGTCCGGTCTCCAACCGCCGTGCCATAACTTACATTCGAGAGCAGGGTGCCTGCTACCATATTTGCATAAAGCGTGGCTGGGACCGTAACTGTAGATAGGTCGCCGGCAAAACCATAGGTTGCCCAACCGGAAGGCGTTCCCGTTCCAAGATAAGCGGAGTCATTGAAACCGATCACACAGTTGGTTATCGTGGTGCCTGCCGGAATAGCGCTGAGATCAAATACTGCATACCCGCGGGATGTAAAGAACCCGCTGGTTGTGGATACGATAGTACCATCGGAACGAGTTCCGCCAGATGTTGCCGAGCCGGTAGTATAAGAACCGGCAAGACCTGTGGAGTACAACGTTACCGTGGTTTGCGCAAAAGACGCAACACTCAAACAACACAACAGAGACAGAAAGAAGATCTTCTTCATACTTTAATTATGAAATCGTGGATAAATTAAATCAAGTAAAACAACGTCATGCAATAAAAGGGTTATTTCATATCCCTCCTACTGTTAATAACGGCGTTTATCCTCGGAAAAATAATACTTGTTTGCTGAATAAACAAAAAACAGGCGCAATTAATTAAAAATAAACCCAACACTTCCGCTATTTCCGCAGGCACAAAGTGACCAAATTGGCTATGTACAATTACTTTATTTTAAAGCTTTTAGCAATTCTTTCAAACAACGGATAGAATTTCTCCATGTCTCCTTCCAGCGCCGTGCAGGTAAGGCTGTATGCTTTACCATCTTTTACGATCAGGTATAATGCTGCATTAAGAACGAGGTCCTTGTGTGTGAACCGGTATACCATCCGGGCACAGTCATGACCACTTATTTTGATATACTTGCTGCTTAGTTCTTTGAATCCTTCCAGGTTCTCCGGAAGTTTCTTCCTGGCATCCAGAAAATAATCTTCCAGGAACAAGGCCTCAGCCGGGCCAGTAACCAGATTTACATTTTCACGAAATTTTTGGCCGGCTCGGACGTATGGCGCCATGAAAAAAAATATGGTATTGGCTACTTCCTTTTTCTCCCAGGTAGCAGGGTATGTAACCGACACTTTTTCCCTGGTATCTGCATAGGTCTTCCAGATCACTTTTTCTTTGACCTTGTCCTTGCCCTGTACTTTAACCTGCGGTTTTTGTGCATACAGGCTGATGACGGAGCACACAAGAAATACACTTATCACTATCTTTTTCATACAACAAAAGGTTTTTACATACTGCTTTTGGAGTTTGGTCCCGATAGCTATCGGGATCATTTTTCTGCTTTTTTTAGTTTCTCCTGTCTATCCCCCAATAAAGTTTCTGGCGGATGGTATTAAGAAAATTATGCTCATCCGGCCGCACAAGCGACACGGAAAAAATCTCCCGCTTTACTGCTAGCTGCACATTGCTTTTTATTGTTTCGGTGCGCGCATCGAGCGTGCATAAAAACTGGTCTGTGCGGCCCTCGATCTCAAACGAGATCACATTATCGTCTGGCACTACTATGGGCCTTGTATTCAGGTTGTGCGGCGCCACCGGTGTTATCACAAAACTGGAGGTCTGCGGAAAAACCACCGGCCCCCCGCAGCTTAATGAGTAACCGGTAGAACCGGTAGGGGTAGCGACAATAAGTCCATCAGCCCAGTAGGTGTTCAGAAATTCACCATTAAGATAGGTGTGTATCTTGATCATCGAAGAGCTGTCCTGCCGGTGTATTGTAAATTCATTGAGTGCAAAAGGCGAACCGTTGAATAACGGCACACTCGAATCCAGGTGTATCAGTGCACGTTTCTCCAGTGTGTACGATCCTCTGACCAGCGAGACGATCGCAGCTTCCACTTCCTCTTCCGGTATGGCAGCAAGAAAACCAAGCCGTCCCAGGTTCACCCCTATCAGTGGTATATTGGAGTTGCCTACAAAGCAGACCGCATCCAGCATGGTGCCGTCGCCACCCAGGCTGAACAGCATGTCGGTATTTGCCGGAAGGTCTCTTTTGCCGGTAAAAAGCCGGGGAGGATTTTTAAAGTCCACATGTGGCTGCAGTCGTTCATAAAAGCCTTTATAAAAAACCATTTGCAACTTATGGTTCTCCAGCATTTTCAATATACGCAGCAGCAACGGCACGTCCTGCTCCGCAAATGTTCGGTTATATAGCGCTACTAGCATATTTTACAGTTTGCAGTTTTCAGTCTGCAGTGTTACTTAATCCTTTCAACACGCTCCAAATCCTACATCTTTTTTACTCACTGTTAAAATGTAAATATAATCCATTTTGCCCCAAATGATTTCGGGCAAACTCGATGCGGATCTTTACGTCGTAGAGTGTAACAACGTCAACGCCCGCGCCTATGCTATACAGGAGCCTGTTGCTTAGGAAACTGTTTCCCGGAGCCGGATTGTCAATGTAACCGGCATCAGCAAATATTTTCGGATAGATGCGTATGGGAATGGCGGTAAAATATTTCACCGGCAGGGAATAGGTATTATTGAACAGCTCCCGCTTAAGGTCCAGCCTGATCAGGCCATAGCTGTAGCCATCGGTAACATGGTATTCATATCCGCGCACATAATCGGTTTGTGTGCCCAGCCCACCCCTGAAGTAATAGGGCTGGTTCATGGGGTACATCAGCTTGCCACGAAAAATAGCAGCAGTATACCACCTGCTGCCCAGGCTATTGAACATACCGGCTTCCACATTTGCGTAGCTCTGGAATTTTATGCCTTCAAACCCCTGCCTGGCCACTGCCTGCGCTACCAGCTTAAACCCCTTCAGCGAATAATTCCAGTTATCGACCCTGTTGTATTCAAACCGGTAGAAAAGCTCTACAAACTTTGCGCTCCTGCTGTTGTTTGCATAATAATCAGGATTCAGTTTCAGTATCGTATCGCTCACTTTATATTCCTTATAGTTCAACTGGAAGATATGTTTTGAGGCATACGCAGGACGATAGAGATAACTTACACCCGCCTCCGCCTGCCGCAGTACCACGGGGCCGCTATAAGTACCGGCAAAAACCAGTTTATCTGAATCGGTGGCATAATAGGTTTGCCTGCTTTGGGCATAGCCTGCCGAAAAACCCAGCCCCCTTGTCTGCCCGTTGTTCACATAAGGCCGCATGTAGGCTATACCCAGCTTTTGTGTATACCCGGCCTGTGCTGTTATAGCAAGGCTCTCGAGGTTGCCCCTGAAATTTTTATTGGTGATCGTAAGCCCTCCGGAAACACGTCGCAGATCATGGTTCTGGTTTACCCACCATGTATTGAAATTCCGGTCGGCCAACTGCAGGATAACCGAAGGGATAATATACCACCTTTCCTTTACAGCGATGAACCAGGTGATGTCATTGCCGTTGCGCTCTATATGCTGATCGACTTCATTGAACAACTGCATATTGAACAGCCTCAGCTTGTTTTGCTCCGTAAGTACCGATATAGAGTCTATCAGTATCTGCTCCCCTTCGTGTATGGTTATTTCCCTGAGCACCACCGAACGGCGTGTAACTTTGTTCCCCTCAATAACAATTTTGCTTATCGTCGCATACTCGGTCTTGCGGCCTTCCACACCGATGCCCTGCCCCGAAACACCCAGGGAGACCGATAGAAGCATTAAAAGGAAAAATATAGCGTGTCTCATGGAAAACCACCACAAGATAATATAGATAGGACTAACTACGTTTGGTACGCGCCATTGAATAGTCAGCTGCGGATCCCACCAGCCCATCCCGGCAACCTGAAAACACCAAATAATCGTAACTTCAATGTTCAATACGCTGAAATGCGCCGAGCAATTGTATTTCTATTCCTTGCAGTATCTGTCGCTGTTATCAGCGTTACATCTTGCGTGCATAAACCACAGGTGGCGCTCACCTATGGCAACTTCCCAGATTCGGTGGGTAAGATAATACTTACGAACTGCACTAATGCCGGCTGCCACAATGCGGCCAGTTATCATAACGCTGCAGAATTGCTATTGGATTCCTGGGAGCACCTGATGCAGGGAAGCATATACGGGGCCGAGGTGGTAGCATACAATACAAAATACAGCACATTACTCTACTACATTAACGCATATGATTCAGCCGATGTAATAGCCAATGATCCCAGGCACATGGAGACCCCGCTCACACAGAAGGAATATACCACCCTCAAAAACTGGATCGCGGCCGGCGCACCCGACAAAGACGGGAATGTACCCTTCGCAAGTAATGCCGCGACCCGCCAGGAGATATGTGTTACACTTCAGGGATCGGGAATGGTGGCTATAATAGACGCCAAAAGCA
This sequence comes from Chitinophagaceae bacterium, assembly GCA_947476485.1. Lineage (GTDB taxonomy): Bacteria > Bacteroidota > Bacteroidia > Chitinophagales > Chitinophagaceae > Nemorincola. The sequence continues at coordinate 44,214 of CANJQU010000016.1, read as the reverse complement.
AACTGGTGATGCGGTATATCCCTGTAGGGGATGCAACCAACAAAACGCCTCACGGTATAGCCGTCTCCGCAGATGGCCGGTATACTTACGTACCATTTTACAACGGCAATAATATTGTAAAGATCAACCTTTTGACCGACTCCGTTGTGGGCAGCATAAACCTGCTGGCAGCGGGCGGAACAGGTAATGGAAATGCCGGATGGAGTGTCATCAAGATGTCTCCGCTGGACACAGCATTCATAGTAAGCGGCTTCTTAAGCAACTGCCTGGTAGCGGTTAATACAGCAACCATGCAGCGAAACCCCAACCTGTCCATAGATGCACTAAGAGGAGGAACCTCGTTTTTCCCCACACCGCATGGTATTGAGTCCAACGCCACCTTCGACACATTTTATGCAGCGCTCGGAACAAGCGTGATAAAATACGCATTCGGACCAATAATGCTCTATCAGAAAACGATAACTGCCAGTGGCCAACCGCACCAGGTACAAATGACACCAGACCGCTCGAAGTATTTTGTTACCTGCCCTGATCCCCTCTCGCCTGCCACGAACTCAGTATTGGTTTTCGACACTCATACAGATACGCTCATTAAAACGATATTAGTAGGTACTATACCCCAGGAGATGTCGGTTTCGCCATCCAAGGGTTATTTGTTCGTAACCTGTATGGAGGATGCTGCAAACCCGCTGCCTAAAGCTCATGGCTCTGTTTATGTGATCGACTACAATACACTTGAAGTTGTGAAAATTATTTACGGTGATTTTTATCAGCCCCATAGCATGGCGGTAGATGAACAAAACGGTCTCATTTTCATACCCAGCAGAAACGCAAGCCCTTCCGGCCCGGCGCCACACCATACCCTGCCAGGCAATGGGCGGCCGGGATGGTATTCGGTGTACAATCTCAACACCCTGGAGCCGGCAGATAACAAAAGATATTTTGTGCCTGCAGACCCGTATGCCGCCGCTGCCAGGTTCAAATAGTTTATCGCGAAACAGACTTCACTTATCAACTGATAACTTATTATCTTGCCCCCAATGCTTACAGTCTCCCTGCACGGAATAAAGATACACGCACCCCACGGACTATACCCGCAGGAGCACATCCTTGGCAATGCATTTGAAGTAGATGTAGATGTATGGCTCCCGGATGCACAGCCATGGCCATTCGCAGATTATACACTAATACGCCAGACGGTATCAGATATCTTCCAGCAACCCGGCCAGTTGCTGGAAAAGTTCACCTATAACAGCCACACTGCCTTAAAGGAGCTATTCCCGGTTGCCGAAAAGATCAAAGTGTGTGTAAGAAAACTACACCCGCCTATGCCGGGAGAAGTAAGATTTGCACAAGTGTGTTACGAAGCCTGAGCACATCTTTTATAATCCGTGCATGCGGTTGATAATGTCCGCGAGCGTCTCAGATGCAGGAGCTGCGTTCAAGGTCATATCAGCGGTAACTGTGCCAACCCCGCTCCAGTAATAGTAACTCCCGCTCTTATTGGTAACCGCAACTATTTCATACGAAAAATCAAGGGGAACTTTACTATGGTAAAATGCCTTTTTTGAAGAATTATACGTTAGACTCACCACGCTTTTGTCAGAAGGGAATATCAGAAATACTTCCGTGTTAGACCCTGTGAAAGTATTGTCTGGCATCATCAATGTAATGCCTGTTCTGTCATAGTTCCAGTAATGGTCGCAGTTTACCCAGCCGAATTCAGTGCAGGAATCAAATACATACATAAAATTGACCCCTGAGCCGCTGCCACCGCCGCTAGAGTCTGCGGTTGTTCCACTGGAAGTAGTTCCTGTTTTTGTTGTGTCCGAAATAGTCCATGTAGCCAGGGAGTCTGTGTTGCTCGTAGTGCCGTAAAACAACTGCATATTCGTTCCCGAAGCGCCAGGCTGTTTGAAGCCTATTCCATATTTATTTGCAGTTACCTGCTGGGTACCCTGGTAGGCAAGAATGGAAACCTGCCCACCACTGGAAAGCTGATCCTCACCTGCCGTTGTGGTCGCTCGGTTCAGCGCCATCTCGCCCGGCTTATACATTTCTATGATCTTTATCGCGATCAGGCCACTTGTAATAATATTGCCGGTGCTGCTCTTGAAAGAGTTCGGATAAAAATGCAGCATAGTGCCGCTGGCTGCGTATACGGTTGTGTCCCGTCCTGCTGTTACAGATAGTGTTTGAGGCGCAGTGCGGAGACTGGAAAATATCTGGCCGGAGTTAATAGGGGTAGCGACATTTGGAGTTTTATGACAGGAAACAACTGCTGCCAATCCGATAATGCTTAAAACACACAAAATAATGGGTATACGCTTCATAAACTTTTAGTTTACAGGTAAGACGTGCTAAACGCACACAACGTTGGCAAAAAACAAAAAATCAGTATAAATACTGATTTTTTGTGATCAGGTTGTTAAGCACGGCTCTAGGCGCTGAGCAACTTGTCCAGCGCCATATCATACGCTTCCTTCCAGTCGCTTACATAGCCCCAGCTTTCGTCGTCTATTGATATTTCTTTACTGGCATTCACCACTCCGATCTTCGTATACGGCTGGCCCTTCAGTTCTGCTTCAAATAACGTGTGCAGGTCAGGATTGATGGTCACCACTACCCTGCTCTGCGCTTCGCCAAACAATGTTGCGTCTTTGCGTATGTGCTCATCAGCATGAATAGTAAAGCCCAATCCGTTGGCCATACTGCTCTCCAGCAGGCAGGCAAACAATCCGCCCTCAGAAATATCATGTGCCGACTTCACCATCTTAGCGCTAATGAGCCGTGACAATGTCTGCTGCAATTTGAATTCCTCTTCAAGGTCAAAATGCGGTGCAGGGCTATGTGTTACCCCACATAGGTGATGCAGATATTCTGAGCAGTTGATGTCGTTCCGGTTTTGTCCCAGCAGATAAATATGATCGCCGGCATGCTTAAAGCCCAGCGACATTTTCTGGCTCACAGAGTCCAGCACACCAACCATACCTATAGTTGGTGTAGGATATACCGGTCCGTCTTCGCTCTGGTTGTAAAAGCTCACATTACCACCGGTTACCGGGGTATCCAGTTTCAGGCATGCCTCACCCATACCCTTTATGGCATTCACAAACTGGTAGTAAACTTCCGGATTATAAGGATTGCCAAAGTTGAGGCAATTGGTAATAGCAACCGGCTGGCCACCGCTGCATACTATATTGCGGGCAGCTTCACTCACCGCTATCATCGCGCCCTTGTATGGGTCTGCGAATACATATCGGCTGTTACAGTCTGTAGTTACGGCCAGCGCCTTTTCAGTACCATGCACACGGATCACCGCAGCATCACTTGCTTCGTTGGTGTGTGTGTTGCCCGTCATTACCATGCTGTCATACTGCTCGTATATCCAGCGCTTTGATGCAATGTTGGGCAGTTGTATCAGTTCATATGCCACCCCCCTCAGGTCACCCGGCACATCAATACTGTCCGGGTTGAATTTCTTTATTTCTTCAAAATACTTTGGTTCACTGTACTCACGCTCATAGATAGGAGCGCCACCGCCCAGCACCAGGCTCTCGGCAGGCACATCAGCCACCAGCTCACCGTTCATGTAGTACTTAAGGTTGGTATCTTTCGTTACCTCACCTATCTGCACACAGTGTATGTCCCACTTATCAAATATCGTTTGTATTTCTGCTTCTCTTCCCTTCTTCACCACGATAAGCATGCGCTCCTGGCTTTCGCTAAGCAGCATCTCCCATGGCTTCATATCCTTTTGGCGGGTTGGCACTTTGTCAAGATGGATGATCATACCATGCTCACCCTTGGCGCTCATTTCGCTGGTGCTGCAGGTAATGCCCGCCGCACCCATATCCTGCATGCCGATCAGCGCACCTGTAGGTATCATCTCAAGGCAAGCCTCCAGTAATTTCTTTTCTTCAAACGGATCGCCTACCTGCACCGATGGCAGCGACTCTGCGCTGTTCTCACTGATATCAGCCGATGCGAACGATGCACCACCAATACCATCTTTACCGGTTGATGCGCCCACGATAAATACAGGATTACCCTCGCCATGCGATGTAGCCGAAACCGTTTGTCCCACCCTCACCACGCCCACACTCATTGCATTCACCAGCGGATTGGTCTGGTAGCAGCTTTCATAATATACCTCACCAGCCACGGTAGGAACGCCAAAGCAGTTGCCATAATGACCTATGCCTTTTACAACGCCCTTTATCAGCCACCTTGTTTTAGGATTGTCCACCTTGCCAAAGCGCAGTGAATTAAGCGATGCTATGGGCCGTGCACCCATCGTAAAAATATCACGGTGAATACCACCCACACCTGTAGCCGCACCCTGGAACGGCTCGATAGCCGATGGGTGGTTATGACTTTCTATCTTGAACACACAACCCCAGCCATCACCTATGTCTATAAGACCGGCATTTTCTTCACCCGCCTTTACCAGCATTTTGGCGCCATCACGCGGCAGCGTTTTCAGCCACGTAATAGAGTTTTTGTAGCTGCAATGCTCACTCCACATCACGGAGTACATCGCAGTTTCATTAAAATTGGGGGTACGTCCCAGTATCTCAGTTATTTTTTGAAATTCTTCTTCGCGAAGGCCCAGTTTGGTGGCTTGTTCGAGTGTGGCAGTCATGCTGCAAACCTACAAAAATTTTGGGAGGGATATGTTTCACAAAATCAACATACATTAACGCGACTGAACTCACGAATTGCCGAGCAATGCAGATAGTTTAGCCGGATCCTGGCGGCTATCAAAAATTGTAATGAGTTCTACCTTATTAGCGTGCTCTCGAAAATAGATTGTATTCTGATGAGTCAAAACACACTTTCTAACCTTCTCTTTATCATAAATAACAGGGTAAATTCCCGGATTGTCTGAAATTATATCGCAAACCTGTTCAAAACGATGTAGGAATTTCTCGCAAACAACCACACCCCAATTTTCTATAAGATAGTCGGTGATATCCTCCAGGTCTCTTTCTGCGATATCGGTTAAAATGACCTGTTTAGCCATTTAATCCATATTTTTTTCTCAATCTTGCAGTAACCTCAGTTACTGGCTTTGTGCGACCAGCATTGGCTTGCTGTATTCCCTCTTCTATTTTCAGTCTTTGTGGTAATGTTAGTTGGTCCCATTCTTCCATCGACTCATTGCTGTTTAGATAATTTTGAAACAACCCATAGATGTCTTTAAGTTGATGGAAATTCAACCCTTCAATTTTATGTAACAAGTCAGATCTTAATTCAGCAGCTTTCATCTTGGCAATGATTTGTATACTATTCAAAATTAAAGAAATTTATTAAACAGCCCTAAAAATTGAGGTGTACAAATTCTTAATGCTACATATGGATTTCGCGATAAATAATTGCCATTGCATTAGTCCCACCAAACCAATCTGTAACACCTACCTTTGCGTATTCAAACGCCCATGCAATCCGAGTTTCCCGGGAATATCCCCATCAACCGTTTGCTTCCCGATTTTTACAGGAAATACAACCTCAATGAAGACGGCGGACTGGGCGAGGCTACTGTAAAGGTAGAAGTGTATAAAAATTTCCGCTTTTACCTGCCGAATATCGATGCCCGGAAAAAGGCTGTATTAAAGCACGATATCCATCACATCATAACAGGTTACAAAAGTGATTTCAAAGGCGAGACCGAGATAGGCGCATGGGAGATAGCCTCCGGTTGCAGAAAATATTGGGTGGCAACGGTACTTGACCTGGCCAGTTTGGCATTGGGTTGCCTCTTCAATCTGCCCGGTGTCTTTCGCGCATTCATCAGGGGGCGCCGCATGAAAAATCTTTATGACGATACTATTCCGGATGCACAGGCGGTTTCTATGACCGTAGACGAACTCAGAGAAAAGCTCGGTTTAAATATTGGCCAAAGAACGGCCTCTGTTAAGGAAGTCCTTTCCTTTATCGGCTGGGGTATTACAGGCGCTATTTATTCTGTTTGCTCCATTATCGTTCTACCGGCAGTGATAGTTTATTCCATTGTTATTGCGCTGAAAAAGAATGGTCCGCGCACTATCTAGTACTTATTTCTTAGAATTCAATTTTATCATCATTACAATACCATATTGGACTGCAAACCGTCGTCTCGCAACCTGAGTATATCTCAGAAAAATGGCAATTAAACTGAGGTTTCTCCTTTGCTTCAGACTCTGTCCCATAAGGGTCTAGAATTTCAAAACCTCGGCAAATTCTTACTACATTCTTATTTGAGTGACATACGGGACAATTATTATCAACAAAATCTCTGAAATATTTGCAATCGCCCGGCATTTCCTTTTTCAAATATGTCGTAGCATTATTATTAAGTATCACTTCAGGAAACCTATAGAGCCCAAGGGAAAATCCCTCAACATACTTCCCATAATGGTTATGATAATCCTCACTAACCGACACCTTATAAACTCCATCAGGAAGATCTCCCACAGTAACAATATTCAATCTGCTGTCCATAGTAATCCAACTTTCATGCTCTGTTGAGTCCTTACCGCACTTACCTGAAATACTTAGTTCCCTAGTGATACTTCTTTCAATTTTCTTAAACTCGGGCCGAATGGGTAACTCAATACATAGAACATTGTTTTGCGCACCTGCTACGGTAGCGAAGAACATGAGAAGAAGTGTAAAAAGAAACTGATTTTTCATGATCAAAATTCAAGTTTATCGTCTTTGCAATATGCCATTGGCTCACATCCGTTAAACTTTCTCGGCACATAATACCACGTATCTGCCTTGTATTTCAGCTTATCCTCCAGGTAATCATCGTAAAGTATCGGCACAACATGATCGCCCTTATGGCACTTAGGACATTCCCTTTCAGCAAATGCCTTAAAGTAAGTACAATCATTTTGAAATGGTCCTTCAATCATAGTTGTACAACTATCTTTCACAACCACGTTCCTCACGACTTTAACGAAATAATAGTAGCACGGTTCATATATGCGATCGTTATAGCCACTGTCAGTGGCTTCAATATAACGCGGCTCACCACTCGTCACATATACCATGTATCCCCGATCTGGCTCTTCTTGTCTTTCCTTTCTCGCACGGATTTGGAGCTGGCTGATAATTTTTATAGTATAGACACCTTTCGGGAATGGACCGAACGCAAGGTTTGACATTCTTCCGAACTCAACTTTTGCGGTATCATACAATTCACCATTTTGTAAGTGCCCCGATATCGTAGCGTGTATTTCAAAACTGCACTTGTAATCTATAGCGTATTTACTATTAGCGTCAAGGTATTGGTTTACCGGGCATTCGATGCGAATCAATCCGGTAGGTTCAGACTGCGCAAATGTTTTTACATCGGCAATGTTGACCATTGTAGCAATAAAAAAAAAGGAAAAATATTTTGAAGATCCCATCTGCTTGTACCATAAAAGTACAAATCCCCTACATAAAAATATAAGTCCATTTCACCCCCTATGTAATAACCAGTCATGGTTACGCCCTCATCTTTGGCCATATTAGTTACATCGTATCCAAAGAACAAACCCATCGGCGCCCTGCCTCCGCCAACATCTGAATGGATTCTCCTGTTTCTCAACACAAAGGGCACGCTGCAACCAAGGCCGGCAAACGGCTCGAAATAAAAATTGTTATAGTGGCTGGTCACTTTTTCTTGCCCCTGCTTCAGAGTTGCAATATAATCCGGTGTAATACCCAATTGCCTGCAAAAGCCAACACCCTCGCCTCCCCGGCCATAACCCATATTGGTTAAAGATATGGGCAAACCCGCAACTGAAAACTGGAGCTCAGTCTTATGCGTATTTTCCATCGCATCCTTGTATTTTTCATTTATCGGGAACGAGATACCGTTTACTGAAACAGACAAGAAATTGGATTTGTTCTGATTGCGGCATGGCAGCGATATTTTGGCACCAAGCTCCCCGCCATAGAGAAACCAGCCACCACTGGCACTCACTCCGGCAGCCGCAGTAGTACCGCGTGCGTAGGCCAGCTCAATGCCGTAAAAGAAGTGAACACCACCACCGCCGCCATTGCCACGGCTGCCATATGCAGCAGGCATTATTGATGATACAGCTTTGACTTTGCTTTCAACTATTGCGGAGTTGCTGACTTCGGAGGAATCTGTTGCTGCACTCCGTTCGTAGCACTGCAACACAATGCCAATAGCAGGTATATAGGTAGAGACTTAAGTATCATAAGGTTGTTTGCGCGCAAAGATATACACGCCCACCAAAAATAACAGGCTAGCTTAGGTACTTATCAACCTCTCAACTTATCACTTACTTCCTTTTCAGCCATCCCGTCACACTCATGCGCTGGCGGTTGGCTACGGCTACTTCGTGCTCCAGTATATCGCTCTGGAAGAATATGGCTTTTTGGTTGGTAGGTAGTATCTCCTGCGTGGTCTCATCATCGTTGTGAATGATCAGTTGGCCACCATCCGTCTCTACCCAATTTTCATTGAGGTAGGTCATCATGGAGTATTTGCGGTTGTAGTCGTTTTTGAACTGGTCCTTATGCCTGATGTAGCCTGTCCCCTCTTCGTATAGTGCGTAGTGGAATTCGCAGCTATTGATGCCCGTAAAGCAGGTTTTATTGAGGTGCCCGGTGAACTGCTGTATCATGTCCAGGAACTCCATCTCGGCCAGGTTCTTTGTTTTGCTGTCTATCCAGCAGGTCTTGTCCCCGCGTATCTTCTGGGTCTTGTCTTTTACGGCTATGTTGCCTATACCGGCTTTCTCCATACGGCTGTCCCTGTTCAGCCGGTGTATATTTTGCAGCAGTGCTGCGGCAAGTGGAAGACTCAGAAAAGATTCAGATATGCCGATCTTATTCGTAATAAACCCCTCGATCAACTCCTCAAATTTCGCCTCCATTGTATCTAAAGGTAGTCTTTATTCGCCAGTATAGGGCAAGCAGCTACTTTCTACCTATCAATATATCGCATATCAACCTATCACTTATCAACTTGTCAACCTATCACTTATCACCTTATCACCTATCAACTTATCACTTATTCACCTGCTCACTCACTATTTTGCCGTCCTGCATGATCAGTGTGCGGTCGGTCATTGCCGCAAGGGTGTCGTTGTGTGTGATCATCACAAATGTCTGTCCGAATTTTTCGCGCAGCTCCAGGAAAAGATTATGCACGGCATGCGCATTTGCGCTATCCAGGTTCCCGGTTGGTTCATCAGCCATTACCACTGATGGCCGAGTTACGAGCGCCCTGGCTATAGCCACACGCTGCTGCTCACCGCCGGATAGCTCCGATGGTTTATTTTCGAGCCGGCTGCCCAGCCCTACTATGCCCAGCATCTCCGTTGCCTGCCGCAGTGCTTCTTTTTTGCTCTCCCCTTTTATCCAGAGCGGCACACACACATTCTCCACCGCGCTGAACTCCGGCAGCAGGTGATGAAACTGAAACACAAATCCGATGTGGCTGTTACGAAACTTAGCTTGTTTCTTAGATGGCAGTTGCAGGATGTCTGTGCCGTCTATCAGCACACTGCCTGCATCCGGTTTGTCGAGCGCGCCGATCAGGTGCAACAGCGTGCTCTTACCCGCACCGGAGGGACCCACTATCGAAACGATCTCGCCTTTGCCCACATGCAGGGACACATCATTGACCACAGTAAAACTTGAGTATTTTTTCAACAGGTTTTTTACCAGCAGCATAGTCGATAAAGGTAGTTATTTTTTCTGCGTAGCTATATCTGTGAGTAATAAGGCATGGAATAATTTGCAACTATGAGCAATCAATTTTTTGTTAAGTTTTATTGTGCTCAAAATTTGCGTTTTGAATTTTGAATTTTCCCTTACATTTGCGGAAATCACGATAAAAACAAGCTATTTTTAATATGTTCTGGACACTCGAATTAGCATCACACCTCGAAGACGCACCATGGCCCGCAACCAAAGACGAGCTAATTGACTACGCAATCCGCTCTGGCGCCCCGCTTGAAGTAGTGGAGAACCTGCAGGAGCTTGATGATGAGGGTGAGATTTACGAAGGCATAGAAGACATCTGGCCCGACTATCCTACCCAGGAAGACTTCTTCTTTAACGAGGATGAGTATTAAACGAAGACACTTTTATAGGTTCATTGATCCCGCCACTTGGCGGGATTTTTTTTTGCACAGAAATCGGAAGGCACCCCCGAACTTATGACTTACGACTTTTACCCTATATTTGATATATGAAGAGCATCGTTGTTTTCTGCGGATCAGGAGAAGGATATAATGAATGTTACCGCGAGGCGGCTGAAGAACTGGGTGGCATACTTGCCGACCGCGGTATCCGTATCATATACGGCGGCGCACGTATCGGCCTTATGGGCGCACTGGCCGACAGGGCCCTTGCTGCAGGCGGGCAGGTAATTGGTGTTATCCCGTCCTTTCTTAAGACAAAGGAGGTAGCACACGAAGGGCTCACTGAGCTCATAACCGTAGAGACCATGCACGAGCGCAAGCTGAAAATGCATGAGCTCAGCGATGGCATCATCACTATGCCGGGCGGCTGGGGCACCATGGAAGAGCTCTTTGAGATGCTTACATGGGGCCAGCTTGGGCTGCATTCCAAACCCATTGGCCTGCTCAATGTAAATGGCTACTATGGTGCACTTAAAGCTTTATCTGATAATATGGTAGCCGAAGGTTTTCTTAATGAATTCGTCAACGAATCGCTGCTCATCAGCGATTCGCCGATAGAGCTGCTCGAAAAAATGGATACTTACACGCCAATGCCGGCAGAAAAAATAATGACCCGGCAAACCACCTGATGCACCGGGAATTGCGGCATGTCGGGACGCAATGCATTGCGTCTCCTGTGTGAGTAAGGATACAGTAATCAGGACCACAACAACGTCTCTCACAAAAAAAATAGCCCCGCATTTGCGGGGCTAAATATTTGCTTAATCTTCAGTTTACTTTATCACACTCACCTTTCCTCTCTGCACCATATTGTCTTTACCGGTTATGGTATAGAAATACAGGCCTTCTGCGAGTGCTGAAATATTGATCTCATTGTTACCTTTCAGTGTATGCGTAGCAACTACCTGGCCGTTTACAGCATAAAGTTGGAATTCTGCTCCCTCATTCCCTTTAGCATCCATATACAATATTCCTGATGCAGGGTTAGGATATACATTCACTTCATTGCCTGTACCATTAACATTCTTCACGCCGTTTTCAACAACATATTCCATCGTAACGTCATCCACATAAAGTGTGCTGCTGTCTGATACGTCTGACTGTCCGCTGCTGGAAAACAGAACGCGCACAGTATCGGCCCCATCAACAGAATCTGTGTATATAACATTAGCCGTTACCTGCTGGAATGAAGTAGAAGGGCCAATATTCACAGAACCAAAGCCCACAAGCGAATCAATACCAAGGCTCAGAATATGTTTGTATACACTTACGGTCAGCGATCCGCTGTCGAGGCCAACACTGCCTGTACTGTCCTTGCCAGCGGTATATTGTACCCATGCGCTTACTGATTTTATCCTGTTTGTAACCGGCGTGCCTCCGCTAAAAGACAAAGCCTGCATAAAATCCATAGTGGCAATTAATGCACCTACGTCAAAGTTTGGCTTAGCATTAGAAAGCACCCCTGCAAATAAACCAATGGTGTCTTGTTTTACGGTCATTATTTTTGCCGACGCAGCACCTGAGTGCTTAATGGTATTTTCCTGGAAGATCTGCGCGTGGAGGTCAGTAGGCGAATAGCTCAAAAATAAAGGCATCAGGGCTTCCGACTCCTCTACTACAAGAGAATCGAAGCCAAACCATTGTGTAGGAGCCTGAACCGATACGACCGGGCCTGAACCAGCACCACCCGAACGCCATGTTTCCATCCCTGCATTATCTACAGTTTGCGCATATGCGCTGCTACCTGCGGCCAGAGAGAATAAAAGAAAGTAAAGTTTTTTCATACTACTTGATTTGAGATTTAACTTTTGATGTTTAGAAAATAATATGTGTGATTGAACCATCGCAGATCAACGACTATTCGCCTGCAAATTAATGATTTATTTCTTTTAAACACTGCTGAACAGCGTCAAAATTGGGAATATCTGATGCATTTTCAAGCACTTCTGCATAACGCACAACACCTTCCTTATCGATAACAAACGCAGACCGCTTCGAAACACCATCCATATCATTGAACCAATGATCGTAAATAGACCCGTATGCCGTGGAAGCGACCTTATTAAAATCACTCAGCAGAGTAAAATTAAGGCTCTGCTCCTGTTTATACTTCCCAAGTGAAAACAGCGAGTCCACCGATATACCGAATACAACCGCATCCAGCCCGTTGTAGGTTGCAATATTATCGCGGGTCATGCAAAGCTCCTTTGTGCAGGTGCTGGTAAATGCCAGCGGAAAAAAAAGCAGTACTACGTTCTTCCCTCTTTGTTCGCTAAGGGTCACCTTGTTCTTCTCGGTATCGCGCAACGTAAAGTCGGGCGCCGGTTGTCCTGTTTGTATGGTCATGTATTCGATTGCGCTTTGCGGTTTTATTTTTCTATTTCAGCTATTATTGCTGCATTTGCGGGCCTCACCTTCGGATCAAAAACAGCCACCAGTTCTCCTTGCTCGTTGATCAGGTATTTCTGGAAGTTCCACTTCACTTCGCTGTCCTTCAGTTTGTTGTATTGCTTGCTCGTCAGCCATTTGAACACCGGAGACATATTTGCGCCCCTGATCTGTGTTTTCGAGGTCATCGGGAAAGAAACATTATAATCGGTGCGGTAGTCGGCATGGCGCTGTTTCGAGCCAGGCGCAATGCCGAACTCATCTGCGAGGAAACCGATCACCACCAGCTTATCCTGGTATTTTTTTTGCAGCTCATTCAGCTCGGCATATTGCCGGTCTGTCACCAACTGGGATGGCACATTCACTATCAGTATTTTTTTGCCTTTGTATGCAGAAAGGTCTATTTCATTACCTCCGTTTATAGAAGCTACTTTAAAGTCATAGATGCTGGAAGGAATATCGGTTGCTCCCGGTGAAAAGAGAAGCAGCAAATTGAATAGCATTGCTATACTGAAATTCATAAAAAGTTCATATTTTCAATAAAAGTAAAGTTTTTTTCTTATCTGCCCCGTGAAAATAGACAAAACCGCTTCTGAAAAACCATCCTAATTAAAATCAATTCATTACTTTTAACAAATAAATGATATAAAAACAACAGTAAATGACTCTTTTTCAGACCGGCAAATTTATCAAAATATCCCGAAACCGCCTTTTATTGCTTTTGCTGAATATGATGCTGTTTAATGCCCCCGGCTATGCGCAGGGCACATGGACTCCATTGAGCAGTTCCGCTCCCGACTATAACCAGGGCGTTATGATCCTGCTTTCCGATGGTTCTGTGCTTGCCAAGACCTCTGGCGGCAGCGATGATGTTTATGGCTGGCGGTGGGATAAGCTGGTTCCGGATATTCATGGCAGCTATGTGAATGGCACCTGGTACGTGATAAACCCTATGTCCTACTCACGCCTCTACTTTTCCTCACAGTTGCTTAAAGACGGTACGCTTTATGTGGCCGGCGGAGAATATGGCCACGGCCGCGCACAAGCCGAAAGATATAACCCGATCACCGATGAGTGGACAATGCTGCCAGCGCTTACCATCGCTGCAGATACATTTTCAGACGCCAATTCCGAGATACTGCCCGATGGCCGCGTGCTCCAGGCTGTAGTTAGCAACCACGGTTTTGCCACAAACCACGTAGTGATCTTTAACCCGGCAACGAACACCTACAATGCTGCACCCCCTACCCTGGGCATAGCCAATGAGTCCGTATGGATCAAGCTTCCAGATAACAGCATACTCTTCGTTGACATAAACAGCATGCACTCAGAGCGCTACATCCCATCACTGAATATCTGGAAAAGGGATGCCGATCTGCCCGTGGCGCTTTATGATATTTATGGTTCCGAGACCGGCGCCGCCTTTATGCTGCCTAATGGCAAGGCATTTTTCATCGGCTCTACTTCTACCACGGCTTATTATACACCATCCGGCGATACCTCTAACGGCACATGGACCGCAGGCCCCGTTATTCCCGATTCCCTGGGCGCACCTGATGCTGCTGCCGCTATGATGGTAGACGGAAAAATACTGTGTGCGCTCTCTCCCACACCCGTTCTGGATACAGTTTTCGCTTCTCCTACAGTTTATTATGAGTTCGACTATCTCACCGATTCTTTTACGAGAGTGGTGCAGATACCTTACATAGTTGGTGACAGCAGCATTAACATGCCTGCATATATGACCAATATGCTTTGCCTGCCCGATGGCAATGTGCTCTACGCTTCGCAGGGCTCCGATCAATATTATATATATACCCCGGCCGGCGCGCCGCTTGCTGCAGGAAAACCGACTGTCAACGAACTGATAAAACTAGAGTGCGACACCTTCCTGGTGACCGGCACTTTGTTTAATGGCATCTCCGAAGGCGCTTCTTATGGCGATGACTGGCAGATGAACTCCAACTACCCCATCGTCCGCCTGACCCGCAATGATTCGGTGTATTACTGTGCTACTTACAACTGGACAAGTACCGGCCTGATGCGTGGCTCAGCGCTCGACTCAACGCAACTGGTTATCCCTTCTACAGTTCCCGGCGGCACTTATGCGCTGCAGCTGGTAGCTAACGGAAACGCATCTGACCCGGTTTCTATAAATATTTGCCCCACGCAGGGGGTCAGGAACGTGGGCGCCGCTCACAGTATCACTGTATTCCCAAATCCGGCAAACGATATTGTTACCCTTGGATTTAATACCAGGAGCAGTGGCGCATATACGGTAAAGCTGATCGACATTTACGGTCGCACAGCCCGCTCACAGGATGCTGTAGCTGTTATCGGTGATAATACCTGCCCGTTTCCTCTTAACGGGATACCCAAGGGTGTATACACGATCAACATCCGTAATGCCGATGGCGTTTACACCACTAAATTATTGGTTGACTAAGTCTGCGGTATAACTACTGCCGCCGGCGATACTATTTTTTAAAAGACGGAAACAATGACTTACCTGGTGCCGCAGATGAGAACGGTTAGCGTAGATCGCTATGTGCTGCCGCTGCGTGAGGGCGGCTCCGTGCCGGGCCTTATCGAGGGCGATGATGGACGTAAATATGTGCTCAAATTCCGCGGCGCGGCGCAAGGGCCCAAGGTATTGATAGCAGAGCTCATAGGAGGGGAAATAGCGCGCGCACTTGGCTTAAGGATACCCGAACTGGTGTTCGTGCAGCTCAGTGAAGCATTTGGCCGCACCGAAAGCGACGAATTGATACAGAGCCAGCTCAAGGCAAGTACAGGTCTCAATATAGGCCTGGCCTATCTTTCCTGCAGCAATACCTTCGACCCGGGCATCACAAAGGTCAATGCATACCTCGCCTCAGTTATCGTGTGGCTCGATAGCCTGGTCACTAACGTAGACCGCACCGTACGCAATACCAACATGCTCATCTGGAATAAAGAGCTCTGGCTCATAGACCACGGCGCGTGCCTTTATTTTCATTATAACTGGGCCCGCCCCGCGGCAGAACAGGCCGTGCAGCCGTTCCCGCGTATCAAGGACCATGTGCTGTTGCCAAAAGCAGCCCAACTCCATAATGCCGACCGTAAGTGTAAAAAGCTCCTTACCCCAAAAGTGATCCATGATATAGTCTCCAGGATTCCCGGTGACTGGATAATTCCGGAGCCGCACTTCCGTTCGGCTGAAGAATGCAGGAATGCCTACGAGCAGTTTTTATTAACGAGGATAGCAAATTCACATATTTTTGTAAAAGAAGCGCAGCATGCAAGAAAAGAAGCCATATGAGTATGTTGTGGTCCGCCTGGTACCAAGGGTAGAACGCGAAGAGTTTCTTAACGTGGGCGTATTGCTTTATGCGGCCGGAAAAAAATTTTTACAGATGAGGTTTCACATCGATAAAAAACGCCTCCGCGCTTTTTACCCCGATATTGATATAAAGCTCACTCAGAAATACCTCGAAGCCTTTCAGAACATATGCAGCGGAGACAGCAGTGCCGGCGAAATTGGCAAGCTCACAGCACCCGAACGCTTCCGCTGGCTTTCCGCCACAAGGAGCACCACGCTCCAGATGTCAAAAGTGCACACCGGCCTCTGCGAAGACCCGGAGACCAAACTCGATGAGCTTTTTCAGCAATTGGTACTCCCGCTGGTAAAATCTTAAGTGCTTTACTTTTCTGAATTTTACTCCCGCACAAAAGGAGCATGGCCAGCTTCTGCCGGCCATGCTCCTTTTATTTCCTGGGCATCATTTATTTCTCTATCACAAAGTGGAACACCTTGCTTTCTGTATCGCTCTTCGCATTCAGCAGGTACATACCGTTAGCTAACGTATTGCTGAGTTGTATCTCCTCATCTAAATTGCCGTTGCGCACGTTTATCGTTTTCGAATAGATCACCTGTCCCAGCATGTCCGTTACGATCACTGCCAGGTCATCACCCGCAGCGCCCATAGTTCCCTTCAGTGTGAACGTGCCCTTATTAGGATTCGGTATCAGCCTGATATCTGCCGTTCTCACGCCAACATTATGCACACCAACCGATACCGTATCAATGATAATGATATAGTCTTCACGCTCCGCAGATCCGCATGTGCTGTACCCGGTAACCCTGCAGGTCACAGAATCAAGATTGCCGAATGTGTTGCTGATGAAGGTATCCGACACCGCGCCGGGCACCGGTGCGCCGTTTATTGACCACTGGTACGAAAGACTGTTGCCGGCGAAGGTAACACCCGCAACCAACGTAACTGTTTGCCCATACTCCACCCTGTTGCCGGGATAAGCCACTATGTTTACCACAGGCACATGGATCGGCGGTACATTCATGACAATATTGTTGTCACTATGCACTGAATCAGAGATGGCGCAGCTAAGGCTGCTATGCATCCAGCACAGGATATTGTCTCCCGCCACAGGGGCAAACATATAGTTTGGTCCGGTAGCATCATAGACGCCATTCTTCACCCACGTGAATATTGGTGAAGAGCCGCTGTTCACAGGCAATGGCGTTATGGTCACTATTGTGCCGGGACATACAGAATCCCCGGGGCTCGCCATCAGGCTCACAGATGGCATAAGTCCAAATGTAGTTGTCATGGTCAGGGAGTTCATCGCACTATCCGGTGATATACAACCCGCATTACTCATCAGTTTCACTGATACAACGTCACCGTTCGACGGAATATAACCGTAGGTACTACCAGTTCCAACACTTACTCCATTCACATACCAGTAGTATATTGGTGATGTGCCGCCTGATGTAGGTATCGCAGTAAAGTTAGTCATCGTTCCTACGCACACCAGCGTGCCGGGATCTGCCGCAATACCTACAGTTGGTGTTGCAGGTGTCGTTACCGTAACTGTTGCTCCGCCGCTCATTACCCTGAAACAGCCGGTTAAGGTGCTTGTAGCGATCACAGAGTAAACCCCGGTAACAGAATAAGTGCCAAAGTCCAGGGCAGCGCCGGTTCCGGCAAGTGTGGCATTGGGGGTCGAGCCTAAATACAAAGTGTAGGTAACGCCTGTGTCCGACCCGCCAAGGCCTATCGGAACACCCGGCATACCAAAACAATAACTACCGCCGCCAGTCATATAATAATTGGGGGGAAGGATATTCACTGTCACCGATTTGCTCACGAAACATCCCGGGGCCAGAACATAAGTTATGATAGCTGCGCCTGACGAGATCGGCATAGCAACACCCGAACTGCTGCCTATAGTTATAACACTGGGGGTACTGCTGCTCCATGTGCCGCCGCCCGGCAGATCTACCGCAGTCACAGCGCCGCCCACGCACAAGGCAGATGGCAGTGTGATCGCTCCGATCGGGTTTACGGTAATGGTCTTAGTTACAAAACATCCCGGCGCAACAGTATAGGAGATCTCTGTCGTGCCAACCGTTAAGCCCGATACGATACCCTGGGGGAATGGCCCCACCGCCGGGGCTATCGTGGCAACACCTGTATTACTGCTGCTCCATGCGCCGTCTGTTACCGAATCACTCAGGATTATATTATTCTCCTGGCACACACTGCCCAGGCCCATGATAGCCGTTGGGAACGGATGTACGGTCACAACAATGCTGGTCCTCGCCGTCGCACAGCTATTGGTTACTGAATAGGTGATCAGTGCTGTACCGGTTATCACACCTGTCACAACTCCGGTTGTGCTTCCCACAGTGGCAATGGTCGGAGAACCCGATGTCCATGTGCCGCCTCCACCGCTGGATGGGTCGCTGAGGGTGATAGAGGTAGCCGGGCAAACCACCCTTGCTCCAAGTATCGTTCCTGCGCTCGGGGCCGCGTTTACACTGATCGTCCTCGTTGCAGACGCAGTGCCGCACATATTGGTTACTGCATACACTATAGTCGCTGTGCCAAGGGTATTACCGGTTACCATTCCGGTAGCGCTTATGGACGCAACAGCCGGTGACAGGGAACTCCACATGCCACCGGGAACTGCATCACTCAATAATGTTGAGTCTCCCGCACACACGATCATGGCGCCGGTGATCACTCCGGCAAATGGCGCCGGGTTAACCGTAACCACAGCCGTTGCATATGCCGCGCCGCACAGGTTCGTAACCGCATACGATATAGTTGTGGTACCTGCTGCTACACCCACCACATTCCCTACCACATCCACAGTTGCTATCCACGGGCTGGAACTGGTCCATACACCGCCGGGCGTTCCATTAATAAGCGTGGTCGAGGTTGTCGGGCATACGGTAAAGGTGCCGGCTATCGTCCCTGCTGTTGGCAATCCGTTCACCGTTACCACTACCGATGCAGCCACTGTGCCGCAGCCGTTGGTCACGGTATAAGAGATCGTTGAAGTGCCTGCAGTCACGCCGGTCACCACGCCTGAAGTACCGACTGTGGCAACACCTGGCGAAACAGAGCTCCACACACCACCTGCTGCTGCATCAGTCAGCGAAGTAGTGCCGGAAGGGCATATGCCTAAGGTGCCGGTGATACTGCCTGCATTAGGAGGTATGTTAACGGTTACTACCGCAGTAGCTGCAGCAGTGCCGCAACTGTTGGTTACCGTATATGATATTGTAGTAGTTCCGGGCGCAACACCGGTAACGATACCGGTAGCGCCCACTGTGGCAACAGCAGGGGTCACTGCACTCCATACCCCACCCCCCGCGGCATTGGTCAATGCTGTGGTAGCCGTAGGGCAAACCATCAGCGTACCTGTGATACTGCCTGCATTAGGCGATGGATCAACTGTAACTACCACTGTCGCCGCGGCAGTGCCGCAACTGTTCACTACAGTATAAGATATGGTTGACGTGCCGCCGGTAACACCGGTCACTATGCCGCCGCCGCTTATCGTAGCTACTCCCGGGCTCACACTGCTCCATATTCCACCGATCACCGCATCGGTGAGTGTGGTAGTCGTTGTCGGGCAAACGACAAGCCCGCCGGATATGGTGCCGGCATTAGGTAATGGATTAACATTCACCGTCACCGTGGCCGCAGCAGTGCCGCAGCTATTCGTCACCGTATATGATATGATCGTTGTACCCGCCGCCACACCGGACACAAGGCCGGTTGCGCTGATCGTTGCATTGCCCGGTGAAACACTGCTCCATACACCGCCGCCTACAGCATCGCTCAACTGTGTGGTGGCAAGCGGGCATACCACAAGCGTACCTGTTATAGTACCAGGGTTAGGCGATGGATTTACCGTAACAACCGCAGTAGCGGCCGCAGTGCCGCAACTGTTAGTAACTGTATAAGAAATTGTAGACGTACCATTGGCAACACCCGTAACCACACCTGTCGCACTCACAGTAGCAACACCTGGAGTTACAGAGCTCCACACACCGCCGGCCGAGCCGGTAAGGTCCGTAAGGGCGCTGGTTGATGCCGGGCATACCAAAAGGCTGCCGGTTATGCTGCCCGCATTAGGTAACGGGTTCACCGTAACCACCACAGTTGCTGCGGCAGTGCCACAGCTATTTGTTACTGCATATGAAATTATAGAAGTACCTGCGGCCACACCTGTCACCACGCCCGTACCGCTCACTGTAGCTATCCCCGGGCTCACACTGCTCCATACGCCGCCTGTGGCTGCATCGGTTAAGTTTGTGGTAGTCGATGGGCATACCACCAGGCCGCCGGTAATAGTGCCTGCCGCCGGTGCAGGATTCACGGTTACTACAACAGTTGCAGCAGCCGTTCCGCAACTGTTGGTCACGGTATAAGATATGGTAGACGTGCCTGCAGCAACTCCTGTTACTACACCAGACACGCTCACGGTTGCTATCCCCGGGCTCACACTGCTCCATACACCGCCTCCTGCTCCATCTGTAAGAGTTGTTGTTGTGGTTGGGCATACTACAAGCCCGCCGCTTATGATGCCGGCATTCGGAGTAGCGCTTACAGTTACCACCGCGGTAGCTGCGGCCACACCGCAAACATTCGTCACCGTATAGGAGATAGTAGTTGTGCCTGTCGCAACACCTGTCACCACACCCGATGCGCTTATTGTGGCGATACCTGGAGTAACGCTGCTCCACACACCTCCCGGATCACCGGTTGCATCTGCTAAAGCTATTGTTGCCGTCGGGCAAACCACCAGCCCGCCGGTTATCGCACCAGCATTAGGCAACGGGTTCACCGTTACCACCGCCGTAGCGGCCGCCGTGCCGCAACTGTTGGTTACTGTATAAGATATCGTCGATGTACCCGCAGCAACACCGGTCACCGTACCTGTCGCGCCAACGGTTGCATTGCCGGGCGATACAGAGCTCCATACGCCGCCGGGATCACCGGTAGCATCACTTAATATTGTTGCAGCGGTTGGGCACACAGTAAATGTTCCCGTTATCGCCCCGGCATTAGGCAAGGGGTTTACAGTTACCACAACTGTTGCCGCAAACGAGCCGCAGCTATTGGTTACTGTATAAGATATGGTTGACGTTCCTGCCGTGATACCGGTTACAATACCGGTCGGCCCTACGCTCGCATTTCCTGTTGTTGAGCTCCACACACCACCGGGGTCGCCCGTAGCATTGCTTAATGCTGTAGTTAAAGTCGGGCACACAGTTAATGATCCGGTAATAAGCCCCGGCACAGGTGACGGGTTGATCGTAACCACCATAGCCACGCCACAGCCGCCAAGGGTATACGAAATAGTTGCAGTTCCAGCGCTGACCCCGGTTACTACTCCTGTGCCGCTCACCAACGCGCTGCCGGTTCCAGGTACCGAGCTCCATACTCCGCCGGTAGTTGCGTCTGTTAACGCTGTAGTGGTGGTTACACACACGGTTGGCGTACCGGTAATCGGCAGCGGACATAGAATAAGCTCGTCCGCACCTATTGTCGGGCTAACCCGCGCATCTCCGTCTATATCCGTCACAAGGCCCGTTATCGGTGTTCCCGCATTCAGCCCGGCGTTAGCCAGTACTACCTGCAGGTGCAGGTCTGTGGGCGCTACAAATGTAGGCGATAGATTGATGGAGTTCAGGTTGCCGCCGAAGCCAGCCTGGATATTTGCAAGTGTTGTACGCGCTACCGTAAGAAAACCTAAATTAGTACCGGTTGTGTAGTAATCATTGTAATTGATCGTTCCAAATACCGTGTTGGGATTCGCACTATAGATGCTATACCTCGTGCCAACCGGCGCACCTGCGGTCTGGTTATTCGCAAAAATATTATCAATGATATTCAGAGCACCGGGCAGTGTAACTCCGTTGATGCACATTGCAGATGAAACACCGCTGGTTTGATTGGTGTTCATATTTACTGAATTTTCTACTACATTGTAGCCCACCCCGAAAGACGCATAAATACCGTGTCCGTTGCTTGCAATGGTAGCGGAGCCACCAGTTGAAACGTTAGAAATAAAATTGTTGAAGACATTGATATTGGATGATGAGCTGTTTGCAACAAGCCATATCCCGTATGCTCCAAATGCTCCGGTATTTGTTATTCCGGAGATCTTATTGTTGTAAATATTTAGACCATAGTGAGCTCCATTAACAATTATTCCCACCTCCTGCGTAAAAGCAGAAGATGATGTACTGATAATGTTATTGTTCACATTCGAACTGGCCATATAAAATAGCCCGATCGCCCTTGCCCCTGCCGATAGGGTATTGTTATTTACACTCCAGCCGCTATCAGCAGTTGAGCTAAAACCGTTAATAAACACGGCATATATCGATCCGCTAATATTATTGTTTTGAATAGTGTTGTTGACGATGGGGCATTCTGCTACGGCTCCTATTGTTGTACCACTTCCGCTGGTGATGCCGTATGTGCTTGCAGTAGCGCTGCCGTTGGTAACTATACAGTTCTTAACGGTGTTGTTTCTTGCCCCGACAGAAGGCGATGGACTGCCGTATCTGATCACATAGCTATTGGCAGCAGCGGCCGTATTCGACCATGTAAGATCCCTGCTTGCCGTCCCTGAGTTCGACCCATCTATAGTAACATACCTCGCGCCATACAAGTAAAATAATCCACTGGCTGGCATAGCGCCTGATATAGTTGTTGTGCCGCCCGGCTTTATCGTAAGCGTATTTACAGCGCTGGCATAGCTGTTATACCGCACAGTAATTGGGAACGTCTCGCTGGGATAAGTTGCATCTGTTAGCAGGAAAGTCACCGGCCCCAGCAGGCAGGCTGTGTTGTAGGCATTTACCGCTGCAGTAAGCGTGGTGTAAGCGCCCGCTACACCCACATTATAAACGCCGCTCATCGCTACACCAATTGTATAGGTATTGGGGGTGGTAGGCGGCGTTGTCACCGTATTTACATCCGTTGCAACCAGCCCCGTTGCTGGATTAGCAATGATGTTGCCGAAATTATCCTGTGCGATCACATAATACGAAACTACGTCTGTCACGGCAAGGCCGCCCATGGTAGCCATCGGTATCGTAAAGCTCCACGTACCGCTTATCGTGGTGCCTGCAGTAAGCGTACCTGCTGCCGAAAACCAGGGGCCTGCATTTTTGCTGAAGTAGATGCGCGGCATCAATATCCCGGTTGTAGGTACGCCCGTAGCGTCAGTTATGTTTACTCCGGCAAGCGTCACATCAGCAGGTGTACATATGTTCGGCAAGGCCGTATAGGTGATCGCCGGTGGGGTAAGGTCGTTCACACCCGCATCAAATTCATCTGCGCCTATATCCGGCGCTGTGCCGCCACCGCACAACGATGACACAGGCCCGGGCCTCACTTGTCCGTCTATATCAGTTGCAATACCCACGCTGGCGCCGCCTGACTCCAGGGGAGTTCCGGCACAACCTATTACGCTGATATGCGGGTCTGTGGTTGCTGTAAAAGGGGGCAACACATTCAGTGAGTGTGTATTACTTCCAAAAGCCGTCTGAACGGCCGCAAGTGTTGCACGGTTACCGCCCAAAAATCCCAGGTTCGGGCCGGTGGTGTAGTAGTCATTATAATCAATAGATGCAAATACTGTGGCGGGCGCAGCGCTGTATATAGAATAACGTTGAGTTGCGCCACTGGCCTGGTTGTTTGCAAATATATTGTTCTGTAAGTTTATCGCACCGGGAGCGGTTACTCCCGCACCAACCATCACTGCAGACGGCGCACCGGCTGCAACGGCCTGGGGGTTGGTCATGTTAACAGTGTTATGATACACTGAATAGCCACTGCCTTGTTCAAAATATATCCCTTCTCCATTAGCTGTTGCAGTAGCGCTGCCATTACTTACAATATCAAAGACGAAATTGTTATAGACGTTGATCGGTCCGTTAAATGCCGATAAATACAATCCATACGCGGCGGAAGCCGCACTCACGCTTGTATTGCGCAAAGAGCTGATCTTGTTATTATACACATTCACATTTACCATGGTGCCATTCACCAATATGCCATCTATCGCAAAACCCGCATTTACCGGTACACCACTTATAACATTCGCATTTATATTGCTTGATTTACAAAATGTGAACCAGATACCCGATACTGTGGCCGAAATAGTATTACCGGTTATCCCTACTTCAAAATCAGGATTGCTGACACAACCTGTGTAAAATATGGCATACTGTGCTCCCACGATGGTGTTATTTAGTATCACGGTTTTGTCGTTGGGTGCTTCTGCGTTAGCAAATGTTCCTGCTCCGCTGCCAACCAGGATACAGGCTCCTCCATTAAGGGGATTCGAGCTTTGTATGAAACTATTGGTTATTTGGTTATTAACTGCACCAAGGGTTGTACTTGGGCTGCCGATTCTTACAACATAACTGTTGGCAGCCGTGCTTGTATTCCTTATCGTCAGGTCCTGCGTAGAGCCGCCTGTGGTGTTAGATCCGTCTATTGTTACATTGCTGCCCAGAATAAACAGTATTCCTGTTGCTATGTTACCGGTGATCACAGGATTGGTAGCCACATCAGGCTTTATGGTAAGAGACGAATAGTTGGCAGCACCAGAGCCGGTTTGCACCAGGGTAGACAACAAAGTCTCTGTAGTGTTAGCGGTCACGGTAAACAATATACTGCCCTGGTGGGTACCGGCATTCACCGCGCTGATTGCGGCATTCAGCGTTGCATACACGGTGGGGCCTGTTAATCCCGCCGTAGCAGTCACGGTGATCTGCGCACGCGCCTGTACGCCGATGCATATCGCTAAAACAAATAGGGCCGCCCTTGCAATTGTTGCAATACGGGAAGACAATAAGGAAAAGTGCTTCATAAATTCGGGGATTTCAATTCTAAATATAAAAATTAAAACCAAATTATCCAACTTTAGCTTAACAATAACATAATCTTGCTTACCGTACTAAATGCGCACATCTAAACGCTCAACCACAACGGTTCGTTATTAATCTTTGGTGATATCGAAGCGTTTTGCGTATTTACCCACAATACCCCCATAAATAAAACGTGTTGGACGGTGTTAATTAACCCGCTACCTTTGTGCTGGAATTAATGGTTTACTACGTTTGTTCCCCTTGCGATCTTAGTAACCGAAATCAGGATTATTTAACCAAGGGCGTAAAGTGATTTCGGACGATGCATAGCGCCTCCGGTTAAAACGGCAGAGCAAGAAATGAGCAACTTTCGGGCAAAAGTGAGCAAGAAATGAGCAATGATTTTTTATCAACTCATTGATTATCAACAGCAATGTGTGCAAAAGCATTTTTTCTTTCAATTTTGGGCAATTTCAGCTACTTTCCATAAATAGTTTTCTTCTTAGTTTATATTTTAAGCGCGATAAAAAGCAACTGCGACTTTTAAGGTAATTATGACAGCTGGATTATTCTTGAATAGCATACAATTTGCTATCACACGGACTGTAAAAGAGAAAACGTGAGCACGCACCACCTACCCTCCTGTTTTTAGGAGGAGATGACCGGCACTGGCGCCGCTCTGGGGTGGTTGGCTCGCGCCGCGCACAGTGCTCATTCGCGGCTTTATTAAATTGAATATTATAATCTACAGCATCAACGCGGATATCCGAACCATGACGCTGAATTTAGAACCTGGATAAATTGCCATTTTGAAAGAGGTCCACACACAATGATCGAGAAAAAGAAAATAGCGTTTTTATGTCACCCTTACCACAGAGGTGGCGTTACCCGTTGGATGGCTGACGCAGCGATCAGCGCTGCCGGCATGGGCCTGGAAGTATTTTTTATCACAGTTGAGCCGGCAAAGGATTTTATTTCTGCAGGCGGCAGGGAGCGCATGTACGATCTGCTTACAAAAAATAATTCCGGTGTCAAAGTAATAAGCCGCCAGGTGAATTTCACCTTTGAATTTGGCACAGAAGCCTACCGCGCTGCTGTATATGCCCATCTCATCCGGGAAAAAGTACCGGAGGGCGTGCCGGTCATCGTATCAGATGATTCCGCGGTCTGGGCCGCCGCAGGCAGTATAGCTGATAAATACCCTATGGTCGGCGTCCTCCATGGCGACCAGGATGTCTATTACAACTACGCAAAGAAATACCACCAGCAGATGAGTATTTGCGCCTGCGTATCCAACAGGATAAAAGAAACAGCGATCAGGAAATTCTACTACCTGGATCCAAACAAGCTGTATACCACTCCCTGCGGCATCAACCTTCCTGATTTTGCACCAGCTTCGAAAACCGGTGACTTGATCCGGATGACATTTGTTGGAAGGCTCACAGATTATGAGAAGCGAGCAGCCGACCTCGTCTCCATTTGCGGAGAGTTGCATCGACAGGGTATCGCTTTTCACCTCGATATTGCGGGCAATGACGAAGGCTCGGCAAAAGATTTCACCCAGCGTTTCACAGAAGCTCATGTAGCGGAATTCGTATCCTTCCACGGCTGGCTGAATGGCCAGGCCGTTCAGCAGCTTTTAAACAGGACAGACATATTGCTGTTGACTTCTAACTCCGAAGGTATGCCCCTGGTCATGATGGAAGCGCTGGCATCCGGCTGTGGCTTCACCGGCACAAGGGTCAGTGGCATCGAGGATTTTGAACATGTCCCTGCCGCTGCAGAATGTGTGTCTGTCTACACGGTCGGCAATATTGAAGATGCGGTAAGCAAAATAAAAAAAGTTGCGGCTGTGCCATCGCGCGCACGGCAGCTCGCAGCCCGCAGGCTCGCCGAATCCGAGTTCAGCATGGAGGTCTGCCTCAACAAATATTTCAAAGCAATTGCCACCCTCAAAACCCGTATCGCAACGGCCCAAAACATCTCCATGCCCACCCTTGGCGTGTTTAAGTCGAACACGCTGGCCCTGGCCAGATATGTGAAAATGAGCATCCTCCCACGAAAAAAATAATTGTTATAACGACGAAACGCTTAGCGGCTATCCGCCGCTGCGGATAACACAAAAAAACCTCCACAAAAACTTGCGGAGGCTCACATTATAGTTAGTTAGTAAAATTACATTTTCCAGTCATCAACACTGCCGCCATCATTTATACCGGCCACAGCAGACACTTCGGGAATTGCCGATACTTCAGCTACCTCTGTTATCTCCGAAGAGCTGATCACAGCGCCTTCTTCGTTTTCCTGGTCATGATTGAATGCGTCAAAATCAAAATCAGGCATCAGGTCTGTTTTCACATAGTTGATGGTTTCAGTGAGGCCTGCAAGAAATTTATTAAAGTCTTCCTTATACAAAAACATTTTATGACGGTCATAACCATTATCATCAAACCGCTTCTTGCTCTCTGTGATTGTTATGAAATAATCATTGCCACGCGTTGCACGGACATCAAAAAAGTAAGTCCTTCTTTTTCCTGCTTTAATGCGCTTGCTGTAGAGGCTTTCATTACGCGTTTCGCCACGGTTCTCACCAAAATTTTTATTTTCGTACGCCACAATTCTGTGTTTTAAGTGATTAATATGGTACAAATTTAATTAAACAGTCCAAGTATCCAAATTAAATTGTATCAAGTTTTCAGCAAACACATTAAATTTTGATTTTGACCCTTTCATAGCCTCAAAGGCCGCAATTTCAGCCACTCCCCAAAATATATTAGCACAGAGGACGATCATATTATACAATACGATCCCGAAGGGATCAGATAACGATAGCAGATAGACAGGAAGAGAAACACGGAAAGGGTATGTCCGTAAAATAATCGAGCTATGATACCACAAAGTGATATCCCTTTCCCTTGAGCGTTATGATCTCAATACCTTCCGCACCCTCAAAGTAGCCCCGGAGCTTTCTTATATACACATCGAGGTTGCGGGAGTTAAAGAAGGAATCGTCACCCCAGACAAGTTGCAGTAAAGCTCTCCGGTCAACTGCATTATTGGTATGTGCACACAACTGCGCCAGTATCTGCGACTCTCGGTTCGAAAGCCTGATCACCTTCGATGGTGTGTGCAGCTCAAACTTGCCGGGATAGAACCTGTAGTTCTTCAACCGCACTTCATCCGGCAGCGATTGCAATGCAGGCGTATCCCGGCTCATTATTTTCAACTGGTTCTCTATCCTCACGATCAGCTCTTCCATACTGAATGGCTTTTTAAGGTAATCAGTACCGCCCGACGAGAACCCCTTTACAATATCATTGGGCTGCGTCTTTGAAGTAAGAAAGATGATGGGCAACTGCGGGTTCATGTTGCGTATATGTGTGGCAAGGGCATAGCCATCTATGTTGGGCAGCATCACATCGAGCAGGCAGATATCCGGTGCAAAGTTTGAGACTTGCTCCATTATTTTGGTGCCGTCCTTTTTGTGTAGCACTTCGTAGCCCCTTAGCTCCAGTGTATCCTTCACTATCCGCGCCAGATAGGGTTCGTCCTCTATGTATAGTATTTTTTTCAACTGATCAAAAAGTAAGTGTGAACATGCAGCCACCTTCTGCAATATTATTTACGGCTATGCTGCCTTTATGCTGCCGCATCACCTGCGCCACATAGCTCAACCCCAACCCATATCCCTTCGTATTATGCACATTTCCGGTAGGCACCCTGAAAAACTTGTCGAACACTTTCTCTTTGTATTCCTCCGGTATACCGGGACCGTTATCGGTTAGTGCCAGTTTCACTTTTCCGTTTTGTTCAGTCAGATCAATATTTATGCACACCGGCGCAACTCCATACTTAAGACTGTTATCTATCAGGTTCACCAGCACGCCTTGCATGTGCAGCATATCCACGTGCACCGGGAACCTGTCACCACCGGCAAAAAACGTAACTCTGGCACCCTGTTGCCGCAAGCGTGGTTGTAAAGTATCTATCACTCCCTCAATAAGTTGCTTAAGATCATGACTGTCCTGCTGCAGGTATATCTTGCCGGTCTCCAGGAGAGAAGTATTAAGCACCCTTGTTGCAAGCAGCTCCAGCCGGTCCATTTCAGATGTAGCCATGCCCAGGTATTCCCTGCTCAGCTTAGGATCATCGATAATGTTATAGCTGTTCAAAGCTTCCAGGGCCACCTTTACTGTAGCGATCGGGGTCTTCAGCTCATGCGACATATTGCTGATGAAATCATCCTTCAGGTGACTGAGCTTTATCTGTGACTTCAGGCTTTTGAATGTGATGATGAAAGCTGCCGCAGTAAGAGAAAGCAGTATGATGACGAAAGTGAGCTGGGGCAAAAGCTTCCAGTATAGGTAGTGACGGTAATTGCGGATGACAACACCATTGGCGTCGGTAAAGAAATTGCTGTTGATGAAAATGGTGCTCGATGCCCACTTATTACTGTCGCTGTTGTTTATCCATTCCGACTGGAAGTCCCATCCATTTTGCCGCATCTGCAAAGTAAACAGCTCATTGAAAATGATGGTATCCATGTGGAACAGCTTCTTCTTTTCTGCTCCGGAAATGCTGATGGAATCTGAAAGTAAGCGGTAAAGGCCGTGAGTCGACATGGCTACTTTATGCAACTTGTCATTGTCTGTGGCAGTACATTCTGCGTTCGCGGCCAATACGTTGTTTGATGCTACAGGATCTACAATATTAGCAAGTACCAGCGAGTCGTTGATCTTTTGCTGTACATCGACAAATACCTTGGTGAGGTTCTTCTTCAGCTGTTCCTGCTGCTCGGCATACTGGCTATACAGCCACTGTGCCGTAAAAACCAGCAACAGTGCCTGGCTGAAAACCATAAGTCCCTTCAGCCATTGTAGTTTGGATTTTTTAATTCCTGCCATTGTATAAAAGTAATGCATACGTCATTACACCAATACTATGTTTAACCTTATTTAACATTGCCTGAACACCAGGGGGAAATTTTCCGGAACGATCTAATCACTCTTTTAGAAATTTTCCAGACTTAAACCCATCTATCGAAATATAGTATATCCCTTTCGATAAACCGGACACATCGACCTTAGCTTTGTTGGAATAATTATCCCGATCATAAACGATCCGGCCCAGTGGATCAACAATAACTATGTGGTCTATTTTGCTGTCGGCAACGATGTTTAGTGTACTTGAAGCGGGATCAGGGTAGATCGACAAAGAACCGGTTGTCCGTTCAACCATTGCAGTCTCTAAAGTACAACTTTGTACAAATTGCAGCCGCAGCCGGTAAGAGCTGCCGCAACTATTCGTCTTTGTATAGGAAATGTAGACCGAACCAAGTGCCATCCCTGTTACCCAGCCGGCAGTAGAAATGGTGGCAACCGAAGTATTGGAACTGCTCCAGGTCCCGCCCGGAGTAGGATCAACGAGATGTACCGAATCATACTGGCATACAGCATTTGGTCCGCTGATTACAGCCGGGGTTGGTGGCAATGGATTCAGCGTCAACGTCACAGTTGTGCGGCAGCCGGTGGGCAATGTATAGGTAATCCGGCAGGTGCCCCCGGCGATACCGGTATAGACCCCGCTTGATGATCCAATAGTCGCAATGCTGGTATTAGAACTTGTCCAGGTGCCCCCTGCAGTTGCATCGCTTAGTGTAATGGCAACTCCATCGCATGCGTTTGTGATCCCGGTAATGGGAGCCGGCGCAGCATTTACTGTAACAGGGGCTGTCGCTATCAAGCCGTTCTTTGTAAATGTGATGGTAGCCGTGCCTGTCGCAACAGGAGACACGATACCGGTAGACCCGACTGCCGCGATCCCCGGATCACTGCTGCTCCAGGTGCCCCCGGTTGTACAAGACAGTGTTTCATTCACACCCATACAAATGGCATAATTACCGGTGATACCGCTGATCTTCCGGATACGGTTATTCCCTTTATCAAGAAAGTACACGTTGTGCACGGCATCCACACATATATCGGTTGCGTTATTAATAGTGGCATTAACCGCAAAACCATCATCGCCGGAAAAAGAAGCTGTTCCATTACCGCATATCGTATGAATAATGCCTATACCCGTAGCGTGGTTTATTTTCCGGATGCGCTGGTTGTTATAGTCGGTTACATAGATGTTCCCATCACCGTCTTCGGTAACGCCGGTAGGTGCATCCAGCAGTGCTGCCGTAGCCAGGCCTCCATCGCCGCTAAAGCCGGCCATACTTAACACCGACCCTGCAAGCGTATGCATTTTTTTTGCTGTATCCACCTCCCTTATTGAGTTATTATAAGTATCGCAGATCAGTACACGGCCTTTTTTATCAGCAAATATGCCTAACGGCATATTCATCTGGGCACCCAATGCCGGTCCACCATCACCTGTATATCCGGATACATAGATAACACCGGCGAATGGCTGAATATAGGCCGTTCGCACTGTTCTTATCCTGTGATTGGGCTGTATGGTCAGATAAATATTCCCTGTATCGTCCACAGTCATGGCATTTATCACTATCGCTGCCATCCATGCAAGTCCATAGTCACCCATATCGCCAAACAAGCCATTACCTGCAACAGAATGAATAATCGTCGCGGTATCAACTTTTCTCACAACGTAATTTGCCGCGTCATAGATATACAGGTTCCCAATGCTGTCGGCAGCAATGTATGTTGGGTTAGCAATATTTGCATGCACCGCCGAATCATTATCTCCGGCCCAGCCGCTTATCCCATTTCCTGCAACCGTATTTATTATTCCGTCCAGGCCTATTTTGCGCACACGGCTGTAATCGCCATCGGCTACATACACATTTCCCCGGCCATCAATAGTGAGCCCCTTGATATGGCCAAACCCGGCTGAAATAGCCGGACCTCCATCGCCTGAATAAGCGACACTATCACCACCGGCAATTGTTGTAATGATCTGGGCATGCCCTATGAAAGGGAACAAAAAAAGGAAGAAGAAGAACTTTCGCATAAAATCGGTTTAATAGGAAAACGCAAATTTATGCAACGTTACCTGATAATGAGCAGGTATTGTATTATGCGTGCTACTTTTTCGGTTTATCGAAATTGAACATCCAGCCGATACCAAACTTATCTGTGCACATGCCAAATTTTGCATCCCAAAAGGTGTCCTGCAAAGGCATAGTAATATTGCCCCCGACAGACAATGCCTCAAATGCGTTCGTTATCTCTTCATCCGATTTAAAATCCAACGCAAGCGAGAAGTTATCTCCACCTGTTACATGGCGGCTTTCGTTTGCGTCTGAGCACATTAATTTACTTCCATAAATGGTCATAACGGCATGCAGTATTTTATCTTTATATGAATCACCGGTCCCCATCGGGGCATCTCCGTAGCGCTGCATAGCATCAATACTTCCGCCCGTTGCCTCTTTGTAAAAATTCATAGCTTCTTCACAATTTCCATTAAAATATATATAGATGTTCAGACTCATATTTTTTGTTGTTTAAAACCAAATATACCGGTTTCATATTAAAAAGTCTAATAACGCAGGTGATTTACCTTATAAACAATCAACTAAACTTGTACCTTTGCGCCGCTATGCAGATAGAAGTATTAAAATCTAAAATTCATAGGGTCAAGATCACGGAAGCAAACCTTCATTACATAGGCAGCATTTCGATAGACGAAGACCTCATGGAAGCCGCAAACATCATAGAAAATGAAAAGGTTACTGTTCTGGACATAGACAATGGTGAGCGTCTTGATACTTATGTCATCAAGGGTACCCGCGGATCGGGAATGATCTGTATGAATGGCCCCGCTGCACGAAGAATATCCGTTGGTGATACCGTTATTGTGATTTCGTATTGTGCTATGGATTTTGAATCGGCCAAAAAACACAAGCCGGTCATTATTTTCCCAAAAGAAGACAATAGCCTGTAATCCGTATCTTTATGCAAGTATGAAGAAGACCCTCCTCACAATATTACAGTATGTAGTTTTTCTAGGGCTGGGTATATGGATCGTCTACCACATGCTGCACCAGCTGAAGCCGCAGGAGAAGGATGAGCTTGTGGCGGCGATAAAGAGCATCCATCCACTGTACCTGATACCAATTTGTTTCGTAGGTTTTCTCTCTCATTTTTTCAGGGCTTTGCGATGGCGGTACCTGCTGGAAACAGTAGAAATGAAGCCAACGGTGGTCAATACAACATTCGCGGTGATGATAGGGTATATTACCAACCTGGCGCTGCCGCGCGCAGGGGAGGTGGCTAAATGCACGGTACTTGCCAAGTATGAAAAAATGCCCGCCCATAAAATGATAGGCACGATAGTAGCCGAACGTGCTTTTGATATCTTCTGCCTGCTTATTATTGCACTTGCGGCTTTCGTGCTGCAGTTCAGCGTAATAGATGAATACGTAGGGGCGAGGATGCAAAAGCTGGAGGCCAGTATAAAAGCGCATGAAAACCTGCTGATAGCCGGTATAGTTGCGCTTGCCTTATTCATTGTTGGCAGTATTATCATATACCGGAAGAATAAGGAGACGAAGTTTGGCAGGTTCATGAAGGAAATGAACAGGGGCATACTTTCTATACTGCACATGAAAAAGCGGTGGCAGTTCATAGGGTATACTGTGCTGATATGGCTGATGTACCTGCTACAGATATACATAGGCCTGAAAAGCCTGCCCGCCACACACCACCTGACCCTGCTGGCTGCGCTGATGGTACTGGTATATGGCAGTGTGGGGATGATAGTAACGCCGGGAGGTATAGGGCTATACCCCTTCCTGGTGAAGCAAATGCTGGGGCTGTACCTGATAAACGAAGTGCCGGGGCAAGCCTTTGGATGGATAGCGTGGGTGGTGCAAACGGGGTTGATCATTGTACTGGGAGTGATATCCCTTTTATTCATTCATTCATATAACCGGAGAAGAGATGAGCAAGCTGGAGTGGATACAGCACAAAATATATTACCGTGAAAACATGGTACGCGAATGCAATGTATGGCGCACTATAGGAAAGAAAATAGTGTTCACAAACGGTTGCTTTGACATACTGCATCATGGACATCTGGACCTGCTTGCCCGCGCAGCCAGCCTGGGCAATATACTCATTGTCGGCATCAACACCGACAGCTCTGTGCAGCGGCTTAAAGGCCCGGCGCGACCGGTGACCAATGAGCAGGATCGCATGTTCCAGGTGGCGTCTTTGCTCTGCACTGATGCTGTTTGCCTGTTTGATGAAGATACTCCGGAAGCGTTAATAAAAATGATACGACCCGACGTGCTGGTAAAAGGTGGTGACTATACAATAGACAAAATAGTAGGCGCCGACTTTGTAAAAAGCAACGGAGGTAGCGTAGAGATCATACCCTTTGTTACAGGGTATTCTACAACGTCCCTGATACAGCGGATACAAGGGCTATAGTACTGCATACACATACTTTTCCGGGAAATGAACAAACATCCTTTACTTTATCAGGCAATAGCAACCGAATGAATAAATTCTTTTTTATCGCTATACTGAGCGTCATATTGGCCACCAGTGGCTATGCGCAGGAAAAAAAGGAAGTGACAGATAGCTCTGCGCAAAAGACAGACACGCTACCTTACCTGAAATATCCAACACTCCCTGCTTTTAATATCCTGCTTCTTGACAGCACAACCATCTTTAACACCTATAATATTCCGGAAGGTAAACCCATAGTTATTATCTTTTTCGACCCCGATTGCCATCACTGCAAAGACGAAACAAAAAGATTGCTTGCCGGCATGGATTCGCTGAAAGACGTGCGGTTCTATTTTATTACCTCTGTTCGTAGCTTTACGAGGCTGCGCGCATTTTATGAAGAATACCACCTCGGTGATTATAAGAATATCGAGGCCGTTGGCAGAGATTATGAGTACTTTTTCATTACCTATTATGGTGTAAAATTTGTTCCTGACCTGGTATTGTATAATGGTGAAAAAAACCTTGTGAAATTTTTTGACCGTCATGTTTCTGTGAGCGAATTATATAGCCTTACCCATTAGTGTTTTATAGATCGCGTC
The DNA here is from genome assembly GCA_947476485.1 of Chitinophagaceae bacterium. Lineage (GTDB taxonomy): Bacteria > Bacteroidota > Bacteroidia > Chitinophagales > Chitinophagaceae > Nemorincola. The sequence goes on along the minus strand of CANJQU010000016.1, from coordinate 9,458 downwards.
AATTCATCCGGAGAGGACCAATAATTATTTAATTCCGATATTATGATTTACTCATTCAAAGGTTTTATACCGGTGGTTCATCCATCTGCGTTCGTTCATCCGCTGGCAGCTGTTACCGGCAATGTGATCATTGGTAAAGACTGCTATGTTGGGCCCGGGGCAGCAATACGTGGCGACTGGGGAGGCATTGTGTTAGAAGACGGCTGCAATGTGCAGGAAAACTGCACGGTGCATATGTTCCCCGGAGTAACATTGACCCTTAGAGAAGGAGCGCATATTGGTCATGGCGCTATCATTCACGGAGCAAATATTGGCCGCAATGTATTGGTGGGTATGAATGCCGTAATAATGGACGAAGCCGAAATAGGAGATGAAAGTATTATCGGCGCAATGACATTTATAGCTGCAAAGACCATTATTCCGGCAAGATCACTTGTTGTAGGCAACCCCGGCAAGATCATTAAGCAAGTAAGTGACGAGATGATAGCCTGGAAAACAAAGGGTACCCGTCTTTACCAGATGTTGCCGGCTGATTGTCATGAAAGTCTTATCGAATGCCAGCCGCTGGCCGAAGTACCGGCTGACCGGCCCAGGCAGGAAACACTCTATGATACCTGGGAGAAAATAAAAGGGATTAACAACTAACTTTTATCTGTTGATTACAGTATAAATTTCCCTGGTTAAAATAAAATAGCCCCGGATCATCCGGGGCTATTTTATTAGAATTTCAGCTATTAATTAGTTGCCGCTTTCTTCTGAATGAACCAGTTCATTTACGAACTTAGCAACCGCTGCAATGCGGGCATGATTCAATGCATAGTGGATGAATTTACCATCGCGCTCAGTGATAACGATGTTAGCGCGACGCAGGATAGCAAGATGCTGCGATGCCACCGACTGCTCTAAACGTAATTTCACGTAAATGTCTGTAACATTCATGCGTTTGTTTTCCTCAAGCAACTTAATGATCTGCTGGCGCAGCTTGTGATTGATTGCCCTCAAAGTCATAGCTGCATTCTTTACTGCTACGTAGTCCAACTTGATGTGTTCGCTAGAACCTTCGCTTTTCCTAATTACCAGAGTGTTTGCTGATACTGTCGTTTCCATTAATTTAATTTTACGATTTGATTAAAAAAATTGTTTTTCTATCCCTACAATATAAACTATATGAATATTTTTGCAAACATACGCATTTAAAGCGATATGAAACACATATTATTTGCGGAAAATGTTAAGTCTGCGTTAAAACAATCATAGATAGTCAATAAAAATAGATGGATAATTAGCTATCAATCATTTATGCGTATAAACTTGCTTCAGATAGAATGGCTCGGCCTCCGGCAGACTTACAAAGTGATTATAATTATATTTATCAAAACTGTAAAAAGCCCATGAACTTAGGTCTATGGTCGTGTCTGACTCAATTTGCAAATTATTATCTGAGACCAATTCCGGTGCATCTGTGATAATACGGGCCTGTCCCTTTCGGTCGATCAAATGGGTTAATTGGTCTTCCGAGATGTGTTGCGGCAACACTTTAACAGTAAAGTCTCCATTATAAACAGCCAGAAAGTACTCTTTCTCCCGTGCTGTCAATAACGATATATATTGATCTAGCGAAGGAAATTCCCTATAGGCTCCATATGCAAGTAAAGTAAGTTTATTATCAAGCATCAATGGTTTATCGAGCGCATAACATAAACCTTTGGCCGTGGCCACCCCTATTCGTAACCCGGTATACGAGCCCGGGCCGGCACATACTGAAATTGCACTTAATTGTTCTAGCGTGATCTTCATATCACTTATGACCCTCTCGATCATATTATTTATTACTCCTGCATGATTTCGTGTTTCAGTTGTGCGCAAGTACGATAAAATTCTACCATCCCCGCTCAATGCGATCGTTCCGATATCAGTCGAAGTATCAATATGTAATATGTATTTCATCCGAAAATATTTTGTAATTTAAAGGACGGATCGAACGCCGCTTTATAAAATGGTGTGCAAATGTAAGAAGCAGATTACTTTTGCAACTATGGAAAAGAAAATCATTCGTACAGAACATGCACCAGCCCCGATAGGGCCGTATAACCAAGCCGTACAATTTGGCAACCTTTTGTTTATATCCGGACAGATCGCCTTAGATCCCCACTCAGGAAACCTGGTACATGGGGACATCAAAACCGAAGCTACCCAGGTTATGAAAAATCTCGAAGCAATATTAACAGAAGCAGGAATGACCTTTGCCAACGTGCTTAAAACCTCCATCTTTCTTATGGACATGGGGCAATTTGCAAATGTCAATGAAGTCTACGGTAGCTATTTTAAAGAATCTGCGCCTGCCCGCGAAACAGTACAGGTTTCCGGACTGCCGAAGGGCGTAAATGTGGAGATTAGTATGATAGCGGGGATGTAAGATTTCAACGGATTTTTCTTAAATTTATATAAGAAAACCCGCCAAAAGCCGGAATGAAAACAAGAGAACATAATTCTATGGAACTCTATAACAGAGGTATAGAGATGTTTGGCAGTTTGAAGGAATTCGAACAGTGGCAGGATACTGTTTTGCTTCCATTTGGCAACAAGAAGCCTAAAGAATTTTTAAGTACCGCTGATGGTATTACTATGATCCTTGACGAATTAGGCAGGATACAACATGGGATATTGGCGTGAAATAATCTGCGGTTGGGTGACCAGGAATTGACAACTTTTAGAAAGTTGTCAATTCTGATCTTATCAATTATATTTTGTGAAGCGGTACTATCTGCAGGGAGTCTGACCATTGATATGGTTTAAACATTAGATAATACTAGCCTCTCTTTACCTCCTTTGCCCATGCATCCTTCAGCGTTACTGTACGATTGAATACCAGCTTTCCAGGTTTACTTTCAGTGTCCACGCAGAAATATCCCTTCCTCATAAATTGGACTCTGTCACCCGGAACAGCATCTGCAAGCGCAGGCTCTATGTAAACCGACGGAATGATTTGCATTGAGTCCGGATTGATATAATCTTTAAAATTTCCTTCTTCGCTCGATGGGTCTTCTACCCTGAACAAACGGTCGTACATCCGTACCTCGGCTGTCTTAGCATGTGCAATACTAACCCAGTGTATTGTTCCTTTTACGGTCAGTCCGCTGGTGTCATGACCACTTTTACTTTCAGGCAGATAAGTACAATGCACTTCTGTAATATTTCCGCTATCATCTTTTTTACAACCTTCGCATTTCACAATGAATGCCCCCTTAAGCCGTACTAAATTTCCGGGAGCCAGCCTGAAAAACTTCTTCGGAGCCTCCTCCATAAAATCTTCGCGTTCTATCCACAGCTCGTTACTAAACGGAACTTTACGTGTACCGCCATTAGGGTCTTCGGGGTTATTCTCAATATCAAAAACATCTTCCTGGCCGCCGGGATAATTTGTGATCACCAGCTTCACCGGATCAAGCACTGCCATCACACGATTAGCCGTTTTATTCAGATGTTCGCGCACACAAAACTCCAGCATGCTTATGTCCGTAATATTCTCGCGTTTTGCAATCCCAATGGTATCGCAAAACTGACGAATGGCCTCGGGCGTATACCCTCTGCGGCGCATACCACTCACTGTGGGCATACGTGGATCATCCCAACCGGTTACATGATTTTCATTAACCAGTTGCAACAGCTTGCGCTTGCTCATTACTGTATACGTCAGATTGCGACGGGCAAACTCATATTGGTGCGATGGAAATATTCCCAACTGCGCTATGAACCAATCGTAAAGGGGACGATGATGTATGAACTCAAGTGTACAAATAGAATGCGTTATCTGCTCGATACTGTCGCTCTGCCCATGGGCATAGTCGTACATAGGGTAGATACACCACTTATCGCCAGTGCGGTGGTGATGCTCATGCTTAATGCGATACATGAGCGGGTCACGCATCAGCAGGTTGGGGTGAGCCATATCTACTTTGGCACGGAGCGTTTTCTCTCCGTCTTTGTACTTTCCGGCACGCATATCAGCAAATAGCTGAAGGTTCTCGTCCACAGTACGCTCGCGATATGGGCTGTTTATACCCGGCGTCACCAGCGATCCCTTGGTTGCTGCTATTTCCTCTGCAGTACTATCATCCACATACGCCAGACCCTTTCTGATAAGCTGTACGGCAAAATCATACAGTTGTTCAAAATAATCCGATGCGTATAACTCGTTATCCCATGTAAATCCAAGCCACTTTATATCATTCTTAATGCTTTCAACGTATTCTGTTTCCTCTGTAACCGGGTTGGTATCATCAAAGCGCAGGTTGCATTTACCACTATATTTCTTTGCCAACCCGAAATTCAGACAGATCGATGTAGCATGCCCTATGTGCAGGTAACCATTTGGCTCAGGAGGGAAACGTGTATGCACACGACCATCGTTAGCGCCCATCTCGATATCATTTTCTATTATTTCTTCCAGGAAATTCAGTGATCTTTCTTCGCTCATTAGTTGTTGAATATGGTTACAAATGTACGGCAGCGGTACAGTTAAGTCAAATCGACCGGTCTCGTTTATTCACTCATTCACACAAATTCATAAGGATAATTCATTATCCGGATACGTCTATTTAACAAATGAAGTCCCTTTTTAACTTTTCCACGGGAAAAAAAACCCGTTTTTTCAATATATTTGCGTCCCCATATGCAATTTCACTTTAGGAGTTTATTGTATTTATCGCTTATTGTCGTGCTGTTTAGCTCATGCGGCGGATTTGAAAAGATCCGTAAAAGCAATGACGTAAACTACAAGCTTACAAAGGCCAATGAGTATTTCGATAAGAAACAATACCAGCATGCTAACGAGCTTTACAAGGAGCTGATGCCGGTAATGAAAAGTACACGCAATTATGAGGCGCTGTTTTACAAATACGCGTATACGTTCTATTATCTGAAAGACTATGTCGAAGCGTCCTATTACTTCAAGAACTTTACAGAGTACTTTCCTATCAGCAAAGATGCGGAAGAATGCGAGTTCATGAGTGCTGTGTGCCTGTACAAGTATGCTCCTAAATACTCGCTGGACCAGACGAACACCGTGAAATCTCTGGAAGCGCTGCAATCTTATGTGAACAGGTATCCCAAGTCTACCAGGATGGCTGAGGCAAACAAATACATCGATGAGTCTCGTAAAAAACTGGAAGTAAAGCAGGCCGATGCAGCTAAGTTATACTACAACATCAGCCAATTCAAAGCGGCCACTGTTGCGTATAAGAGCGTGCTTCGCAACTACCCGGAATCTCCCAATGCAGACCTCTACCAGTACATGATCATGAGAGCGATGTATAAATATGCACGGGTAAGTATTGCGGAAAAGCAAGAAGAGCGTTTTTCTAACGCAATCAGCGCCTACAATGAATTAAAAGATTCTTATCCGCATTCTTCGTATCTTGCGGACGCGAATAAGCTATATACTGAAGTAGACAATAACATAAAAAAAATACGCAATGAGCAGCACAAATAGAAGATCACTGTCATCAATTAACGCACTGATAGAAACACGTGATGTGATCGCACTGAAAGAGAAAACCGGCAACCTTTACGAATCTATCGTAGTAATATCGCGCCGGGCAAACCAGATATCTGTGAATATGAAGGAAGAACTTCATCGCAAACTTGATGAGTTTACCGTGCATGGCGATAACCTGGAAGAAGTGCATGAAAATAAAGAGCAGATAGAAATATCGCGCATTTATGAGCGCATGGCTAATGCTCCTTTGCAGGCTATGACTGAATTCAACGAAGACCAGATATACTACCGGAAAAAGTAGTATTTCATACCTACTCATAATACGAAACCGTCCCGAAATCACTTTCAGGACGGTTTCTCTTTTGCGATAACTTTCTTTTCCGCAATTTTATATGCCCCACACCTGTATGATCTGCTCGCTGTGGGTTTTGCTTTTCACCTTCTCTATTATATGTTCTATTTTCCCTTTTTCATCAATAAGAAAGGTCGTTCGCAACACGCCCATATAGGTATGACCAAATAGTGTTTTCTCTGCCCACACACCATAGTCATTCACCATTTTATGCTCCGTATCAGCGAGTAGCGTGAATGGCAACGTGTACTTTTTCTCAAACTTTTTATGGCTCTTCTCGTCATCCGGGCTTACACCAAGCACAACAATACCTTTCTTTTTAAGCGCAACATAATTATCCCGCAGGTTACAAGCCTCCTTGGTGCAGGTCTCGGTATCATCCTGGGGATAGAAGTATAATACCACCTTGCGTCCTTTGAAATCCTTAAGCTGCCGCATATTTCCATCCTGGTCTTTGGCCTTAAAATCCGGTGCTTTATCGCCTTGTTGTAGTGTCATTGATCAATTTTTTATCGTGTGAAGTTTAGATTAAACACGGCTTCGTTCCCATTCTCATCCGCTGCTTTGAATACCAGTTTGTGCTTCCCCTTTGGGCAGTGCTCATCAAACTTGTAAAAGAATGTGTTGCTACGCTGCTCAAAACAAACCCATTTGCCGTCTATATAGCCGCTGAAGGATTTTACAGATGTAGCGTCATCCTTTGCTTCAATGGCTATCAGTTTTGCTTTGGTTAAGTTCGCTCCGTTCCTTTGCATAGAGTGAATTACAGGCGCGGTAGTATCTATATCCAGCCAGTATGTGCCGAAGTTGCGCACCTTTGCTTTATACCATCCATTATCACCAAATGCAGCCGCCCGGCCGTCTTCATTTTTACCATTTGAGTACATCATTATCACTTTACTCCGAAGGCCAAATGCAATTGTTTTATTAGGTTTTATCTGCAGATCAAAGTAATGATGCAACGGCACAAATGAATAATGGAGCTGGTACTTGTCCGAAAAAACCGAAGAAGAGGACTCGGATTTAAAGGAGAAACAAATATCATCATAAAGCTGCTTTGCATCCAACGAGAAACTGATATTGGGATTACTGAAATCATTTGGCTTATTCGCCGCAAATGGTATGCATCCCTTCTCTAGCGGAACCTCATCTACTGATGGACTTGGTTGGCCAAAAATCAAGATAGTACTGCTGTTTCCCTTATCATCGGTAATGACAATGCTTATTTTATGCGCTTTACTTTCGCCCGCCAAGTCCAGTTTCCCTTTGTTAATATTCAGCCTTGTGTATATTCCATCCAGATGATTACCTGGTAACTGAAAAAGACATTGCACCCATTTGTGCTGCTGTTCTTTCGTTCTAAAATCGGCATAACCGTTTACATACCGTGTAACATCATAACCGATATCATCTAGAGTTATCTGGGCTTGCAAACTGTCATCAAGGTATAGTGTCGCAGTATAAAAGGCGAGGGTATTTTCACTGCCATTCATGAAATCGTCGACATTGATACCCACGCCAATAATACCATTTGGTATGTCAACCGTATCATTATCAATTCGATTATGTGCGTTACTCGTTCTTAATGGCTTATAAATATTTCCTTTCTTCGACAATGTGATGGCCAGGTGATCCTGATCGTAAATATTTCCATTGTAAAAGACGACTTCCACTGGTACCGGCGGCACATTATCTACTATCGGCAAGCCAAACAACTCAGGGTTCAATGGATGCTCGGTCCTGGTATTCCTGATCTCAAAGTGCAAATGCGGTGCGGTTGAGCCACCTGTATTGCCACTCCAGGCTATAAATTGCCCTTTTTTGACGGGAAACTGGCCGGGCGATAACTGCAGGTCCACATCCCAGCGTTTCTTTTCATACTGTTCCTTCCTCAGGTATTTCTGCAATGCGGGCATAAAGTCATTCAGGTGCGCGTAGAGCGTTGTATAACCGTTCGGGTGTATTATGTACAGCCCATGTCCGAAGCCGCCTTTTTCCATCTTTACGCGCGATATATACCCATCTGCGGCGGCGTGAACCGGTTCGTTTTCCTTGCCAAGCGTTTTTATGTCTACACCGCTATGAAAATGCCCGGGGCGGCACTCACCGAAATTACCAGCAAGAAGTATGGGAATGTCCAGCGGGTTGCGAAAATAATCCTGGGGATAATCGGAATTAGCCGATGGCTTTTGCTGTGCCGATACGAATAAAGGCAGGACCAATAAGAAGGTATACGCGATCAGTTTCATTACTAGCTATCTTGCAAACAAAGATATAACTATCCTTTCCGCTCAGCTTCATTTTTGATAACAGCATTTCTTTGTTCCAAAAAACCACGCATATACCGCTTCAGTACCAGTATATCGAACAAGGAACCCAAAACACCCAAAGGAGTTTCATACATGAACACGTCACTCATTTCTGTCTTTCCGCTCAACGTTTCAAAATAATGTTCGTGGTATAAACTCTTAAACGCACCCTTAACCATTTCGTCACTGAAATAATAAGGTGGCCGCATCTCGCCTATCCGGCTGGTTAACTGTTGCTTTATGCCAAAATGAACTGCCTCCCATGTTACCGTTTCGCCCTTCTCTATTAGCCCGGTTGTCCTGCCCGCAATAGCTCTTTCCTTAGTGTTTCCAGTAGACCGCAGGTGCAGGTCAATACTCCTGGCAAGATCAAAACATCTTTCTATAGGAGCATCAATAACCGTGGTCAGTTCTATTTTTGTCATCTAATCCGCTTTTACATAGACCGTTGAAGCAATGAACCCATTCAAGAACGCCTTTTGAGACTGGATAGTATACTTGTGATCAGCAAAGCACGCTTCGGTGTCGGGGAGTGAAGATGCCTCTATCCCGCAGCTCACTCTAAAGAACAGGTACATTAGTTTCAACATTGCCTTTTGCCATAGGGCGCGCGTATTTTGAAAGTCACTGTATAACCAAATGCCACCGGGCGTAAGATGGTTGTCTATGATCTCAAATATGTCTCGCATTGTGCGTTCAGAAAAATTGTCGAATAGAAAAGGTGTCATTACCACATCGTAAACCTCACCTGTCCGTGCTGTTTCTATCGATGAATTAATGAACGTTACTCTATTGCTGCCGGTATTCCGCGCACGAGAAAGCGCGATCATCTTCGCAGATGGATCTACATACGTTATGCTAACTCCCGATGCATGTATCCGTGTTATTTCTTCCAATATCCAGCCGGTTCCACCGCCTACTATGAGCACATGCGTATCTGGCGGGACAGCGCCAGCAAGGTATTGCTGCGCCGCAACAATCGTATTGCCGTACACCATCCGTGCCAGCCGGTCATAGATCCCTGCTATGGTATCATAGTTTTTGCTCACCAATCATCCAATTCATTACTAAAAAAAGCCCCGGTGCATCTGGTCACCGGGGCTATTGTGTTTCAAATTTAAGAAACCCTACTTATTAAATATGGTGCATTTCAACTGAAACTGTAAGTAGTCGCGGTCAATGTATTTATTTATCGGATTAATGAAATTGTTTACACCCTTACGGTATGACAAGCCCGCTTTCACTCTCTTGGTAAGCGAGTATTCTGTTTTTCCTATAAACCCTATATCAAAAACCGGTG
>CANJQU010000015.1 GCA_947476485.1 Chitinophagaceae bacterium | reverse complement strand
GTTGTTTTTTATACTTTTGGCTACGCGCATTCAACATCTGGCGTGGCACTTCTTCGCGACAAAGGCGCGGGGAAATTTTCAACATGGCTACAGGCAAAAAAGGAAAAGCAACTTATTTTAACGCTATTATGGGTGTTGCCCTGGTATTGTTCCTGATAGGTGTGCTTGGATGGCTGCTGATAAATGGCCGGGCATTATCCCGCGCTTTCAAAGAAGACCTTGAAGTGAACGTGGATTTTCATGACAACGTAACCGATGAGAGTGTGAAAAGGATGGAAGCGATCCTCGTAAAGCAGCCGTTTGTTAGGGAGGCCCGTATCATCAGTAAGGAAGAAGCCATGAAAATGGAGAACCAGATTGAAGGCGGAAATATGATGGACTTTCTTGGTTACAATCCGTTGTTCACTTCTATAACGATGAAGCTGAACGAAGAGTATGTGAATAAAGACAGCCTTGGCAAGATCAGGAAATTCATATTGCAAAGTAATGTAGTGAGAGATATGACCTGGCCCAATGTGGTGGTGGATAAAATGGACAGCAATCTCCGTAAAATAGGCATCATACTTGGCGGTATTACGTTTGTGCTGCTCATTGTGGTCATCTTCCTGATAGATAATACGGTGCGTCTTGCCATGTTCAGCAGCCGGTTTATCATAAAGACCATGCAAATGGTAGGTGCTACCCGTTCGTTTATTACCAGGCCTTTCGATTTACGCGCGTTCTTTAACGGCCTTATCAGTGGCGCGGTTGCTGTGGTTGGTCTGTGGATCGTAATGTCGTTTGCCAATGCGCAACTGCCGGTCCTGAAAACCCTTACTGATCCGGTATTGTTAACAGTTCTTATTGTAAGTATGCTTGTTCTTGGCATCATTATTTCTATGATAAGTACGCACAGGTCTGTAATTAAGTATCTGAAAATGCATATTGATGACCTCTATTGATCTTTTTGATTTGATTTTTTTAAACTAATATTGCGATTATGTCAGTAGGAAAAACAGTAACAACACCAGCGCCGGCACCGGCAGTAAAACCGATAACTACTCCGGCATCTAAGCCAATACGGATGACACAGAACAAAAAGGAAGCCACTTTTTTGTTCGATCGTGAGAATTATATGTGGATGATAGGTGGCGTGGTGCTGATACTCGTTGGCTTCATGCTTATGTCGGGTGGAAAGAGCCCCAATCCGCATGAGTTTCATTACGAAGAGATATATAGTTTCCGCCGCATTACGCTGGCCCCTATAGTGGTATTGCTTGGGTTTTTCGTTGAGGTATACGCTATTATGAAGAAACCAAAGGAAACAGCGCCGGAAGCACAGGCTTAACACGAAACAGAAATTTTATTTAACTAATGGATGGGCATGGGCTCATCCATTTTTTTTGGTAAAAATGGTGAAAAAGCCAGGTGGGTCGGATATGGGGCGTTGCGAAATGGAGGTTGTGTTCGCTGCAATTGAAACAGTATCAGGTGCAAAACAAAAGCGGCGCAAAATGTGCGCCGCTCTATCCCTTTATTATAATCTTACCGGTACTATTCTACCGGGGTGTTAGTTGTGGCATTATCCTGGGTATTACCGCTGTCTGTTGCCGGCATAGGTGTCGGATCCGTATTAACTACAGGAGTTTCAGTTACTGGCATTGGAGGTACAGGAGCTACTTTTTTTGGCGCTGTTTTCTTTGCTGGCGCTGCCTTTTTAGGAGCTGCCTTCTTTGGTGGGGCTGCTTTCTTAGGTGCCGCTTTCTTTGCTGGAGCTGCTTTTTTTGGTGCTGCCTTTTTTGGTGCGGCTTTCTTGGGCGCTGCTTTTTTTGGTGCTGCTTTCTTCGCAGGTGCGCTCTTCTTCACCGCTTTTTTGGGCGCCGCTTTCTTTGGCGCTGCTTTTTTAGGTGCTGCTTTCTTGGCTGCTGCTTTTTTTACAACTTTTTTGGCTGCTGCTTTTTTAGGAGCTGCCTTTTTTACAGCGGCTTTTTTTGGCGCCGCTTTTTTAGCTGCCGCTTTTTTCGGTGCTGCTTTTTTCGCTGCTTTTTTCTTTGAAGTTGCCATGTTTTTAATGTTTGTTAGTGAAGATAAAAGTGTTTGTGTTTTTTATGGTTATGAATTAGTGTTCAAGTTATGAAAACAAAATAAAATAATCCTACTTTATTTTCATTTTTTTTTCTTGCATTGCTGCATTGGCATGTTTTTGATGGATATAAACAGGAGAAAAAGATTTGACGCCGGGATGCGTTAAAATCAATTTAAGTCACGAAATTTTATTAGCGATGAAAACAAAACGCTTAGTATTCGTCCTGCTTGTATTGTTGGGCATGAGCTTCTCTTCATGTTATGTGGAGGCTGAACATGCTCATCACGGTAGCCATCACCTTCGTCACTATCATGATCACGGTGCCCAGGTAATGGTCAGGTGATCTTTGGTCTACAAGTAATAAATGTTTGCGGTGTCTTGCGATCTTGCACGGCATCGCATTATTTTCTTAAAGCCCGGTTTAGTTCTGCATTGTTTTATTATGTTTGGGGTATAAAATATTTTGTTGTGAAAAATATCATCGCCATTTTATTTGCCGCTGTGCTTTTTATTGCATGCCAGTCAGGCGAGCAGCGTCCATCTGCCAAATACGAAGAAAAGAAGGCAACCCTTGAGGAGATGGAGCGGGACAGCCCGCTAAAATTCCTGAAGGTTAATGCGTCGCATCGTGGCAATCTGCTCAATCAGACAGTAGTTGAGGGCGAGATCACCAACAAGGCCACACTCGTGAGTTATAAAAACATACAAGTACAGATATCATTCCTCGATAAAGACAACAGTCTTATAGAAAAACAGAAGGAAATTCTTGAAGTAGTTATTAAACCGGGTGAAACCACCGACTTCAAAATTAAGACCAATCATGTAAAAGGCGCTAATTCAGTAACCCTCGATCTTGTCACCGCAACGGCAGACAAGTAAGCTCATTAGCGGGTAAGCACAAAGGGTACTTTCGTTACGCTGCCATCGGTTGTAGCTTGCAGGTAATACATGCCGGAAGCACAGTTCTCCATATCGATCGATATACTCTTTTCTGTTACGGTGATACCGCGGCTATACACGATCTTTCCAAAAATATCATACACGGCTACCGACGTGCATCCGCTCATACCAAGGCTCACGGTCATCTTCCCATTGTTTGGATTTGGGTAAACATTTACTTTGGTCATATCTTCTGACAATGTCACCGTACCGGTTGTAACTGTTGAATCACGGTATTTGGCCAAAAACATATCACTGTTGCTAGCGATCCCCAGGTTTGGGAGTGTGGTCGATCCTAAAGTACACGATGTGCCGGAGAATGTTCCTGCTACGTATATGTTACCGGGTTCACCAACAGTCATCGCCGATACACCTGTACTGCCGGCATCACCGCTAACCGCCCATAGCACATTGCCGCCCGGGCTATACTTGGTAATGTACATATTGCTTGAAGCCGTGTTCGTAAGTGTGTAAGTTCCGAATGATACCGCCGTGCTAAAGAAATAGCCACCCATGAGCACATTGCCCAGCCAATCTATAACAAGAGAGTTGGCCATTTCCATGCCGGTGCCGCCAGCTCCTGTTGTCCATACCACATTGCCCGAGGCATCCACCTTCACGAGGTAGACATCGGTTGGGATCACCCCCGTGCTCAAATTCGTAAGTGTTGTTGCCCCGAAGGTTATGGTCGGGCTTCCAAATGTACCAGCCATATATACATTGCCGGAATCATCTGCTTTCAACGCGCGTACTTCTTCTCCATTACTGCCACCCCAGGTCCTGGCCCATCCGGGTGTACCTGCTGCATCGTACTTTGCTAAAAATATATCGGAGCTGCCCACGTTTGTAAGCGTTGCCGTACCAATGGTAAGGCTGGCGGTGCTAAAGAACCCTGCTATAAACACGTTCCCGGCAGGGTCTGTAGAAAGGGTGAAAACTTCTTCGTCATTACTGCCACCAATGGATCTTGCCCACACAGCGCTGCCTGTCGGGCCATACTTTACCAGGAATACATCGTTCATCGGCCAGCTGCCTGCATTGGTAAGCGTGGTAGTACCGAAGGTGATAGTTGGTGTCTCATATATGCCCGCTACATACACATTGCCTGATGTGTCTACAGCTACCGCATTGGCCTGGGCTATAGCTGATGCGCTGCCGGTATTGGCGCCCCATATTCCGTTCCCGGAACTGTCCAGTTTGAATACGAACATGTCGCCATTGCCCGATGCACAGTTAAGCGTCACCGTACCGAATGTTATACTGGCACTTGTAAAGAGGCCGGCTATGTATATATGGCCCGCTTTGTCAATAGCCATCGACAGCCCTTGATCAACAGACAATCCACCGGCGCTCCTCGCCCACATTACTGTTCCCGATGGATCATACTTAACAAGGAATACATCTGAAGTGCCGCCCGATGTATCGGAATTAGTGAGCGTATATGTGCCGAACGATACCGTTTTGCTCACGAAATTTCCGGTCATATATATATTACCGGCGGCGTCTTTCACAATTCCGCCCGGTGTTTCGTCAGCTTTTCCTCCAAAGCCTTCTGCCCAGGACCATCCTGCTGCATTGGCGCGTGGCGAACAAAATAAAGACGAAATTACAAGAAGTAAATACAGGTAGCGTGTGTGCATGATCTGTGTTTTGGGAGTTTAAAAATCAGGGGTATATCAAGCCTGAATTCAGCAATAAATGTGCCAAATAAATATTTTTTTAAGTTTTTATTAGTAAACAGGAAGAAGCTGAGATGGTAGGCATCTATTATGAGGATGTACTTTTACATATTGCTCGCGGGCAATTTTTTTGAAATTTCCTGTAACTATTTCTTTTCTCAACCGATATACTACTGAATGGAGGCTAATGAGTACAATGCATGTGTACGTGAATGGGCGGATGCGCTCTTCAGGTTTGCCTGCAAATGCACAGGGCAGCCAGATGATGCGCATGATGTGGTACAAAGCAGTTTTGAAGTTCTTTGGCAGAAAAGAAAGGAAGTGGAAGCGGGAAAGGCTAAGGCCTATTTGTTCCAGGTGGCTTATAGAAAGTCTGTAGACAACTACCGGAAAAAAGTTAGGATCACCTATGCAGAACCGCCGGAAGACTCCTATACACCTCACAATCCCGACCTGAAGATGATACTGGATCGTGCGCTCGCCCAACTGGATGAACAGGCCAGAGCGCTGGTGTTGCTGAAAGACTATGAAGGATACCGCTATGAAGAGATAGCGCAAATAACCGAACTGACGGAGACCCAGGTAAAGGTTTACCTGCACCGGGCAAGAAAAATTTTGAAGAACTACCTGGTAAGTGTTGAAAACATAATTTAGTCATGATCAGCTGGGAGAACTACGAGGAGTATATAATAATGCACGCCGATGGCGAGCTGCAACCGGCTGAGGTGCAGGAACTGAAAGCGTTCCTTGATGCGCATCCTGAACTTTCGGGAGAATTGAAAGCTTATGAGGTTGCTCGTTTTGTGCCAGACGAAGCAGTTGTTTATAGCGGTAAAGATTCGTTGCTCAGATCAGACCCATCGACACGTATCATTGCATTTCCACAGTGGCGTAAATATGCCATAGCTGCAGGTATCGCTGCGCTGGCATATGTTTCGTTCTACAAATACAATGACATGGACCGGAACGACAATGAGGTAGTAAAGATAGATACAGTGAAACCGGCAATACCACAGCCTCAAAATCACGTGCCTGTGCAAAGCCCTGTGACTCCGGTGCAGAGCTCGCAAAATGTAGCTGTTGCTCCTGTACGATCCGGTCAGGCAATATCCGAGGCGCCTCATGCTCCGGTTACACCGGCAGTTCGCCGTATCCATTCAGTTAGCAGGAAACAGGAGGCGATAATGGTAAGTAAGAAGATTGTGTTGCCCCAAACAGAGATAGGAGCAGTGGCCGTAACAAATGAGAGCGAATTATGGCCTAAAGCTCAAAGGGAGCAGCCTGTTGCAATTATCAATGAACCTGTATCGTTCATCGATGCGGAGCGTAGTGTGGCTAAGAGATCATTGTGGGATATGCTGCCAATTGACGAAGACAGGAAAAAGAATATGGAGCATCTTGCCGGCGCTGTAGCTGACATATACAATGGCATAAGTAAAACAAAGCAACGCCTTGAAGAAACCAGGCTCAGTATCAGAATAGAAGATAAAAAATTGAAACTATCCTTTTAATTGTTCCCTTTAATTTGAAAATTATGAAAAACTCATTTTGCGCTGCCATGGTAGCAGTCTGTGTATTGTTTACCGGTTCTGTATCTGCGCAGGAAAAAACCAATGCGCCAAAAAACAAGAAGCGTCGTTCTGTAACTATATCCAATCATGGCATTAGGATAGAGGAGACCGACAGCTCAAAAACGAAAATTGGTAAATTGGATACGGCTTCACAGGAGAGCAAAAGCAGGTTCACCACATCCATAGGCCCCTGCGATATTGGTATCAATATCCTTGCCGATAACACCAACTATGCCGATCCGTCTGTGCGCAGTTATCTGCATGTGCCTGCGGCACAGCAAAACAAAAGCCTGTTCGATCTGCGCCAGGGTAAGTCCATCAATGTGAATGTCTATCCCATCATGGTGAGCTATAAGGCTGTGAATACCCACGGCCAGCGTATCTATATATCTACAGGTATCGGCTTGCAGCTTTATAATTTTAGGTTTGAGTCACCACTTACCTTTACCAAGAATCCGGCGGGTGTAATGCTCGATACCATATCCTTCAAAAAGGATAAGCTTGGCCTTGATTACATCAATGTCCCCTTAATGTTGACGTTCAAGACTCGTATATCCGGGAAGAATTGGCTGGTATACGGTTTCGGTATTACCGAGGGATATCTTGTGGCTGCATGGAACAAGCAAGTGAGCGGCGCGAGAGGACAGGTAAAAGTTCACGATAAATTCGGGCTCGCAGATTTTAACACTTGTGTATCGGCCGAAATAGGCTGGCAGGACGGGTTCAGGTTCTATGCCACTTACCAGCTAACATCTCTTTATAACAATGGTATAGACCTGCATCCGTTCAGTTTTGGCCTTCGTTTCAGCGGTATATAATACATCATTGCAACTTATTATCGATAGCCCTGTTTCAGGGCTATTTTTTTCATAATCTGACCGCATTAGTTCAATACAACTTATCACTTATCAACATATCACTTATCCTCTTAAACCCGTACCTTTGCAGCGTTTTTATAAATATTAATAATGTCTGGAATAAGACCATTTTTAAGGCTTAGTGGTTTAGAGCCATTGGTAGTACGGCCTGAGAGTAATTTTCTTAATGTTGGCGAACGTACTAATGTTACCGGTTCTAAGAAATTTGCACGGCTCATAAGGGAGAATAAGTATGAAGAAGCATTGTCTGTAGCCCGCCAGCAGGTCGAAAGCGGCGCGCAGATACTGGATATAAACATGGACGATGCGCTGCTGGATGGTGTGCAGGCCATGACCACCTTTGTGAACCTGCTTCAGGCCGAGCCGGATATCGCCCGCATACCTATTATGCTCGACTCTTCGAAGTTTGCGATCATCGAAGCCGGATTGAAGTGTGTGCAAGGTAAGTGTATCGTGAACTCTATCTCTATGAAAGAGGGAGAGGAAAAGTTCATAGAACAGGCGGAGATATGCCGCAGCTATGGCGCTTCTGTTATCGTTATGGCTTTTGATGAAACAGGCCAGGCAGATACACTGGACAAAAAGGTGAACATCTCGTGGCGCGCATATAAAATACTTACAGAACAGGTTGGGTTTCATCCTGAAGATATAATCTTTGATCCAAACATCTTTGCAATAGCTACAGGTATCGAGGAACATAATAATTACGGCGTTGACTTTATTGAGGCAACACGTATTATTAAGCAGAAGATGCCGCTTACTAAGGTAAGTGGTGGTGTTAGTAATGTATCCTTCTCTTTTCGTGGTAATGATACGGTGCGCGAGGCCATGCACAGTGTATTCCTCTTCCACGCCATTAAAGCAGGCATGGACATGGGGATCGTTAACGCAGGTGCGCTGGTGGTGTATGATGAGATCGAGCCTAAGCTGCGTGAGCTTTGTGAAGATGTAATACTTAACAGGCACCCGGATGCAACCGAGCGCCTGGTCTCTTTTGCAGATACGGTGAAAGCAAAAGGCAAAGAAGAAAAGAAAGACGATGCATGGCGTGGTAATGCGGTGGAAGAGCGCCTGAAACATGCGTTGGTTAACGGCATCACTGATTTTATTGATGCGGATACTGAGGAGGCAAGACAGAAATACCCCAAGCCGCTGGATGTGATCGAAGGCCCGCTGATGGACGGAATGAATGTGGTTGGCGACCTCTTTGGCAGTGGCAAAATGTTCCTGCCACAAGTAGTGAAGAGTGCCCGTGTTATGAAGAAAAGCGTTGCGTATCTCTTCCCGTTCATTGAAGCGGAGAAAGAAGAACGCCGCCTGGCGCACATCAAAGCCGGAACAATAAACGAAGAGACCGCCGGTGCAGCCAAAATACTTATGGCCACAGTAAAAGGTGATGTGCACGACATAGGCAAGAATATAGTAGGGGTAGTGCTTGGCTGTAATGGCTATGACGTAATAGACCTGGGTGTAATGGTGGCGGCAGACAAAATACTGGATACAGCTCAGAAGGAGAATGTAGACATGATAGGCCTTAGCGGTCTTATTACCCCGTCTCTCGATGAGATGGTGCATGTGGCAAAAGAGATGAAGCGCAGGGGCATGACGCAACCATTGTTGATCGGTGGCGCGACTACCAGCCGTATGCATACCGCCGTTAAGATTGCGCCGCAGTATGATAATGGCGTTGTGTATGTGCTTGATGCCAGCCGCAGCGTAACGGTTGCAGGCAACCTGCTGAACAAAGAACAAAAGGCCCAGTTTCTCGAAGCAACCGGCAAGGAGTATGCTAAACTGCAGGAGGACTTCGAGAACAAAAAGTCAGCAAAGCAATATATAAGCTTTGAACAGGCACAGGCTAATGCCGCAAAGATTGACTGGGCAAACTATACACCACCAAAACCAAATCTTATTGGTACAAAAGTGTTCGACGCCTACGATCTGAATGAGGTACGTCAATACATAGATTGGGGACCGTTTTTCATTGCATGGGAAATGAAAGGTAAATTCCCGGCAATACTCAACGATGCAAACGTAGGTGTGGAAGCAACCAAACTATACAACGATGCCAATGCGCTGCTCGATAAAGTGATCACCGAAAAGTGGCTCACCGCACGTGGTGTCATTGGTTTTTGGGAAGCCAGGAAGATAGCGCCTGACACCATCGTATTAAAAGACCCCGATGGTAAAGATCTTGCGCATCTGGAATCGTTGCGCCAGCAGATAAAGAAAGCGCCGGGTCAGCCCAGTTTTTCTCTTGCTGATTTCATAAAGCCGTATTCTTTTGGTGGTGAACACGAGGTACAGGATCATATGGGCGCATTTGCTGTAAGTATACATGGCATTGAGCCGCATCTGCAAAAGTTCATGGCCGACCACGATGACTATAACAAGATCATGCTGCAGGCGCTTGCAGATCGTCTTGCTGAAGCGTTTGCTGAGGTATTGCATAAAAGGGTAAGAACGGAATTCTGGGGCTATGCAACCGATGAGCGCATACTCCTTGAAGACCTCGTAAAGGAAAACTACCGCGGCATACGCCCGGCTCCGGGTTACCCTGCTTGCCCTGATCATACCGAGAAATACAAACTATTTGATCTCCTCAACGCTACAGAAACCGCTGGCATTACGCTTACCGAGTCTTTGGCCATGTACCCCGGCGCATCTGTTTGCGGCTGGTACTTCAGCCATCCCGATAGCCATTACTTTGGCATCGGGCACATAGAAAATGATCAGTTGCTCGACTATACAAAACGCAAAGACATGAGCATTGAGGATATGAGCAGGTGGCTATCGCCAATATTAGAATAAGTAAACCTTGAATAGATAAAAGTGGAAGACCAAAAGCCGTTGTCACTGGAAGAAAAGCCGGGTTCACGCCAGCCTAAATATATGCTGGTGCTGGCCAATGTAATATCGTATGTCTGCCACCCGGTGTTTTTTTCGCTGGCCATGGCCATTGTTTTGTACAAGTTATCTCCCTCAGATTTTGTTGGTACGCCGCCACAAATGGTTATTCGTTGGTTTATTACTATCGGATATACTACCTTATTCTTTCCTTTGTTCAGCATACTGTTGATGAAGAAGCTTGATTTTATCAGCAGCTTCAGTATGCCTACTGCCAGGGAGCGCACTATACCACTGATGGCGACGATGATATTTTATTTTTGGGCGACACACACATTTAATAGTATGGGTATTGCCACCCAGTTAAATCCTAATCCCGGGCCCGTTCCGCCGCTAATTTACAAGGTGTTGCTGCTCGGCAACTTTTGGGGAATTATTGCACTCTTTATGGTCAACATCTTTACAAAGATAAGCTTGCATACCGCCGCCGCCGGTGCAATGATCGGCATTATACTTGTGCTTATGTTAAATGGCCATGTAAATATGGCGATACCACTTTTTGTAGCCATCATTCTTGCCGGCCTTATTGGTTCTGCCCGCCTCATACTTGGCGCTCACCAACGTGGAGATGTCTGGCTGGGCTATATCATTGGGATACTGGTGCAACTCGCCGCATACGTTTACATGCGATAAGCCACCCAAAACAACCCCCAAACCCCTAAAGGGTCTTCTTCCACAAATTTACTGAATTTCATTTCCCTAAAGGAACTTGAAGTGAAATATGCTGTAGAAGCTATATGCACCAGCAAAGCCACCTTCAGTGGGTTTGGGGGTTAGAGGCTTGGGGGTTACTTCACCCCAAAATCCAACCGGTAATAGAATATCGGCAGGAACCCTAATTGGTAAGTATAATAGAATGGATCTTTACCTGCTGTTTGCAGGTTCCGGCCGTAGCTGTAAGTTACATTCAGTATGTTTTTTGTGTTGAATACGTTTACCAGGTCGATCCCTATTTCGTGAGTTAATCTTCTTCCGTTAATGCGCATCCCCAGTTTTACATCAGCGCGGAAGTATGGGTTGAAATGCAGCGAATTCCGCTGGCTGTCTACCACCACGGCATCGCCATAGTAGTTGGATGCACCGGTGTCTACCGGTGAGTAAAGCCGCCCGCCTATCATCGTAGCCTTTACCCCGGTGATCAGCGTGTTGTACCTGCCCAGCTTCTTCTCGTAACCGCCTAATGCATTCATGGAGTAGTGCGTGTTATAATCTGTATTGCGGAATACTCCGTCATTTCCCTTGGCCTTAGAGTCATAAACTGAACCAGTTAGCAGCACATAATATCCGCGGCTGAATGTTTTTTCGAGTGTCAGCTCAAGCCCGTAGTTATAACCGGTTCCTTTATTCTGCAATTGGCCGGGGAAGTTGCGCGAATACCCGGTACCCTGGTCCAGTGCGGAATAAGACGAGCCCATTCTTGTTTCTATCGGCACGTTGAACAGGTACTGGAAATAGGTCTCCGCATGGAGGCTTATGTGGTCCGAAAGCGTCCGGTTGTACCCCAGCACCGCGTGATGGCTGCGGATAAAGCCGGTGTTGTAGTTTGGCATAACAGCAGCACTCGTGCTGTCATGCGCAAAGTACTGGTATAGCGGCAGCATTTCGCTGTGCAGGCCATAACCAAAAGTCGCTGCATCATGGTCGCTAAGCACTATTTTCAATCCAACCCTTGGCTCTATGGATTTTGCCTTGTTATGGGTCAGGTATTGTGCGTGGATACCGGCGGTGATCGTCGTCGATGCCAGGGGATGATACTTGAACTGGATATATGCCTGTGCCAGGTCGGTCATGCCATGATAATTCTCCCGGTTCTGCCACGTTTGCCGGGTCGGGGGGTACTGTCTGCTGCTGTCGGTGAAATTCACATTATACAGTTTGTTGATGATGCCAAATTTCATAGATTGCCTCGATGATAATTTCTTATTCATGAACCAGTGCGCAACTGTAGTTGTCGTCTTAAAATTATACCCTAGTATCGGTTTTAAAGGATACACGACACCAAAGCTTGAATCGCGGAAGACATAATCGTGGTGTGCATAAACATCGCTCCCGGTTTCAGCCAGGGTAAACTTGGTGTACGCATCCTGGTTAATGGTATGTGCAAATGAAGCGCCTACGACACCGGTATTAGAAGTAAAATACTGGTTACGGTCAGATTCGCCGTATAGCTGTGGTGTCGCTTCTTTCAGATCGCTCACCACAAGATCCACATTGCTGGTGCCACCTATGCCGAAGATAGTAACCGTAGATTTTCTGCTTACCGGGAAGTTTAGTTTGAAGGTAAGGTCCTGGTAATTAGGAATGGATGTCGTGCCCAGCTTGATATTCAGGCCCTGGAATAACTTCAGGGTAGAGTAGCGGTATGCGATAAGGAACGATGAGCCAATGTCCTGGGCGATCGGCCCTTCTGCCATTATCTCGGTGCCCAGCAGCCCTAGCTGGCCGGTAAATTCATACTTGTCGTTGTTGCCGTTGCGCAGTTTTACATCAAACACACCTGCAACCGCATCGCCATACTCGGCCGGGAAAGCTCCCATAAAGAAGTCGCTGTTTGCAAGTGTATGGCTGTTGAGCATGCTCACAGGGCCGCCCGATGTGCCGGGAATAGAGAAATGGTTCGGGTTGGGTATGTCTATACCTTCCATACGCCATAACACACCTTGGGGACTATTGCCGCGTATTACTATATCATTTCTTGAATCATCGCCACCCTGTGTGCCGGCAAAGTTAGACGCCATACGCGCCGGGTCCGATCGGCTGCCTGCATAACGCTCTGTTTCCTGTACGTCAAATGTTCGTGTGCTTACCACTGCCATATCATTGATATGTTCCCGTTTATGCAAAACGGTTACCTCGCTCATCGTTGTTACAGATTCCTCCATTTCGATCTCCAGCACAGTCTCCTTGCCGGAGGTCACCAATATGTCTGAAAGCGTAACGGTAGCGAAGCCCATGTAGCTCATGGTTATCGTATGTTTGCCCAGGGTCACTTCATTAATTATGAATTCGCCGAAGTTATCGGTAGCGCCGCCCACCCGGGTTGGCATATCGGTGATCGCTACGATCACACCGGGCAGTGGCGATTTTGATTCTTTGTCCACTACGCGGCCGCGCACTGTTTGTGTTCGTTGTGCAAAGCATAATACCGGCATCATCAGGGCCAGTAGCAGGAAGGATCTATACATATGTCTTCAGTTATTGGGAAGTAAGTTAAGCAAATTCGTATATTTCTAATAGCCGTAGCACAGTTGGTGCTTTTGTGCCAACCAAATAAATGCGTTGGTCCCGAGGGTTGTAATAGGGAAAATCAGTATTTTTAGCAACATTGATAAATAAACTCTTCTGATGAAGCGCCTCATCCTGTTTCTTTTATTTTTTTGCAGGGTAAGCACGACCCAGGCCCAGCAGGGGTGGGTGTATCACGGTAATTTTAATTTTGGCTGCAACTATACACTCAACTATAGCAGGGGCAGCACAGCCTTTCCGGGTCTGAAATTGTTTTGCGGCTTCTCTGCAAATGGCGTGTACAAAGATCACCTGATCCTTAACTATGGACCGTCATTATCGTTCTACACAAAGTCTATAGGCGCTAATCTCAACCCGCTTATTGCAGACCTCCAGATCGATTTTGTAAATTCCCTTTCCTTCGGTGCCGGCCTCGGTGATCTTCCCTACTTCAAACTGTTCCGTACGCTCGATAACGCCTCATACTATAATGTAATGCTCAACAAGGATTATGCCTTTTTGCTCACGAGTAATTTTGTACTCAACAATCATAAACGTAACCAGGTGAACGGCTCTATTTCATTGTCCTTTCCACAGTTCACACTCAACTATTACAATGACGGTGGCGCACCCTTTTACAGGATACCGATAGCAGACAACCTGGACAGGTATTGGACGGGTGGCTTCGCTGTATTTGTGCACAATAAGAAAGATTATAACCTGGCCTATAACAGCGTGGAGTTCAGCTTCGACCAGTTTACCGGCTATAGTCCGCTGCTGTTCGAGGCGTGCAATATGCTGGGTATCTATATCCCTAATTACAACCTGCAGTATGACGAAGACACACATGGTCCTAAACCAACGAACTATAATACTTCTATGTACAACCTGAAGGTGTATTTGATGAGGGGGTATGGAATTGATGTCGGCGCTATGGGTTCATTGAAAGACGTATCTGCTCGTAGGAAAAAGGAGTTATACTTTGGTTTGCAGGACATCATTCATATTAAGGGTGGTTTTTCACTGCATCCTAACAACGATAATCAGCATTTTTTTATTGGAGGCACTTACAACAACTTTACCAATGTCAACATTAAGTAGAATATTGATAGCAGTAGTTGTGACAGGCATTTTTTATGGCTGCTCGCCCCGGCATGTCGCTTTCAGCACAGATAATTTTACAAATGCTTCATTCTATCAGTCACTGCCTGCTATCCTGAATAAAAATCTGCACGTTGATTCTGTTATTACCTACGAAACCACATTTGAGGAGAAGCCGTATGAGGGCTATTATGTGATCGACTATTCTGAAGTGAATTCGCGCAACGACAACAACATTCTCCATTACAAAAACTTCAAAGGATATTATCAGAAGCTATACCTGCTCAAACTGGTTACTTACCCCAAAGATTCTGTAACCATCTATTTCTCGCTCAAATACAACTCTTTCGACCAGTGCATTGGCTTTGGGCCATCATACATCGGGAACATGGATGAAAACAGGAATCTCGTTTATTTTAATGCCGAGCTGTATCCCCGCAACAAAAAGAATAACTACAGCCTCAAAAAAGTGCGTATACCATTGGCATTATTTATGAATGCCAGTAAAATGATCCCTGGTCAGTATATCAACATAGATAAGTTGATCGTTGAAAAATCGTTTGAGATAGGGAACAATGTGGTCATAGATATTCCCCGCATCTTCCATGATTCGAACGCGCTTAAGTTCGAATATATTGATACTCGGAAAATCAAGTAACGGATTGCTCCATCGATGAACTTCTTTCCGCACATCTGCAGAATTACAGTATCAACAAAGTCAGTAGGTTAATAAGCAATTCCGGATTAGTAGAATTGCCGGACATAGGTGGGGTGGTGTATCATAAATTTGCTTTTTTCTGCGATAATTGATTCTATCTTTACGACTGTTGCACCAAAACTTAATGTATGAAACAACTGCTTACTATGCTATTTGTGATCCTGATAGCAGGTTCCGCCATAGCGCAAAAGACCTATATACAGTGCGGTAGACTCATTGATGGCATTTCTGACAAGGAACGGAAAACGGTAACAATAGTGGTTGAGGGTAAGAAGATCATTGAGATCAGGGACGGCTACTCAAGCGGTAAGTCAACGGATAGTATCATCGACCTGAAGGACAAAACAGTGATGCCCGGCTTTATTGATTGCCATGTACACCTCGAATTCCAATTTAGTAAGACGGCTTTTGGTGATGCCTTTCGCGAGAGGGATGCGGATATCGCTTTTATGTCCGCGGTCTATGCTAAAAGGACATTGCTCGCTGGGTTTACAACAGTGAGGGACCTGGGCGGCAGTGGTGTTAATGTATCATTACGCAACGCTGTCAATCGTGGTATCACTATAGGGCCAAATATTCTTACAGCAGGAAGAGCCATATCAGCAACAGGCGGTCACATGGACCCGTCTGTCGGTCTTCGGGACGATGCCATGCGCAAGACGCCGGGCCCCGAGGAAGGCGTAGCTAATGGCAGGGATGAATGTATCAAGGCTGTGCGCTACCAGTTCAAGTCCGGGGCTAACCTTATTAAGATTGCATCCACCGGCGGTGTGCTCGATCTCAGCACAGAAGGTTCAGGAGCTGAATTCAGTATAGAGGAGATAAAAGCAATTACCGAAACGGCTAAAGATTACGGTATGGCTGTTGCCTGCCATGCACATGGTGCAGAGGGTATCAGGCGAGCTATACTTGGCGGTGTCAATTCCATAGAGCACGGTACATTTATGGACGATGAAGGCATGGAGCTGATGAAGAAGCACAATGTGTGGTATGTGCCCACGCTTACTGCAGGTAGGTCCGTTGGCGATTCTTCCAAAGTGCCCGGATACTTTATTCCGGTCGTTGCAGCTAAGGCTGCGGTAGTGGGGCCTACAATTCAGAAAACATTTGCGAAGGCATATAAGGCTGGCGTCAAGGTAGCCTTCGGCACAGATGCAGGTGTGTATCCCCATGGCATGAATGCCCTTGAATTCCGCTTCATGACCGAAGTGGGAATGCCTGCGATGGAAGCCATCAAATGTGCGACTGTAAACGCCGCAGAGCTGCTGGGGATAACGAACGAAAGAGGCTCGGTCGAAACAGGCAAAATAGCAGACATCATTGCCGTATCCGGAAACCCGCTACAGGATATTACCGTCCTCAGTCACATGAATTTTGTGATGAAGGAGGGGAAGATATATTTGAGATGAATTCTAAAAACCCATCGAACTAATACAATGCTGAGTTAGCCGAGGAAGTTCAAAGTATATTCTCAAGTGAAGCCCCTTTAGGGGTTTGGGGTATTAAACTCATCCATCCACACATTCGCCGAAAGGCTGCGCCACAACTGTGTAGCCTCAGGCACTGTCAGCGTCTTACCTGCAAGTTTATCAAACAACATCTGTTGATGACCATCTGTAAGCAAGTGTCTCTTTTGTATCTGCGACTTCACCCATTCCTGGTCTCTTGTCAGCGCATCGATCAGCGGGGTGTAAAAACCTATTTTATCGGTGCGGTTATACACCAGTTCCGGCAGGTATTGTTTGCAGGATTCGCGGAGTATGTATTTCCTCATACCATGCTTCAGAAAATCCTCCGGTCTGATAGTCGCTACATATTCGGCAATGCGATGATCAAGAAAAGGCATACGCCCCTCTATGCTGCATGCCATGCCATTGCGGTCATCATAGTGAACCAGGTGGGGTAGGTGTACGCTATAGATAGACTCGCGCCAGACATCGTAGATGTTGTCGTACTGGTATTGCTCAATGAGACTGTCGTCAACGTTTTTCAGTAAGTCTGCGGATATTATTCCTCTGCGTTGTATGCGTGATCTCGTCCTGAGTTTTGTTTCTGTTCCGGGCGCCAGTGACTTTAGCAAGGTGCGCAGGAAATACTTTTTGCCCAGCTTCATCGCATTCAGATTCTCATAAAACTTTCCAAACTGCATTGACTTGAACTGTTGCAGCAATATCGCTTGTGCCATATTGTTATATCCGAAGAACAACTCATCCGCGCCTTGTCCGTTCAACACCACTTTTATCCCGGCCTCAGCCGCCATATTCATCAGGAAGCCGTGCCCCATGATAGATGGATCGCCAAATGGCTCCTCCTGTATCCCAATGTATGTTCCAAGGTCTTTCTTGATAGAAAGCTCGTGCAGGTTCTTGTTATGGACAATAAAATTACTCTTGCCGAATTTATTGATCACCGCATCTACATACTTAGTCTCATCATACTTAGTATTTGGCGACTGCGCGGTAAATATGTGTATCTCCTTATCATAGTATGTAGAAAGTATACCTGCTATGATAGACGAATCTATGCCGCCTGATAATGTGATGCCTATTGGCACATCCGCTAGTGTTTGCGACAACACACCCTCCACCATCCGGTCGTGAAGTTCTTTTTGAGCTTTCTTATCAAACGGTACTTTGTCTTTTGCCGGTATGTTTGGGAGCTCCCAGTAATTCTTGCTATCTATTTGCTCATCAGCAGCGCTCATCCATGCATAGGCACCTTGTGGAAAGTGCCGTATATCTTTATAAAAAGTGTGTGCGCCCAGGTGGCCGTAGTTGCCTAGCGCCAGGTATTCCGCCAGTTCAGTAGGGTCAGCGGCAGGCTGCTCATTTTCACCTATAAGTGGCTTCACTTCACTGGCAAGCGACCATGTGCCGTTTATCCTTCGCACATAGATTGGTTTCTGTCCGTACCGGTCCCTGCTCACAAATAGCTTTTTTTGCTGCTTGTCCCATATCAGCAGCGCCCACATGCCCACCATTTCCTTCAGCATCTGCTCCTGTTGCAGTCTGAATAGCTCAATGATCGTCTCGGTGTCCGAATGTCCTTTGAAGTGATAGTCTGGCAAAAATCTCTTACGAAGGTAAAGGTGATTGTATATCTCGCCATTAAATACCATACTATACCTCCCGCACGATGACTCCATAGGTTGGTGCCCAAGAGCAGATAGTTCAAGTATTGACAAACGACGGTGAAGCAGTGTTACCTGCTCGTCATTATATATGCCGCTGTCATCAGGCCCGCGATGCAGCAGAAGCTTACTTGCTCTGTTGGCAAACTTCAGGCCTTCCTCCTTGCTATTACCTATATAACCAGCTATGCCACACATCTTCCGTAATTTATAAAGCCTTTACCAATGTTAATAATTTTTCAGCCTGCACTTCCATATTCAGTTCGTCCAGGTATAGTTTATTCAGTACAGCTTTGTCCTTGAATTCCGCTCCTGATAGTATTTTCTTTATTGCGCCAGCGATCTCTGTTTTATTGATCTCGTTGATGCATACTCCCCCATGACGTTCTTCCAGCCAGTACTTAATATAAGCTTGTGGTCCACCCACAGTCCATATATTCCCTGCAATATAGTCGCTCAGTTTATTAGGTGCCGGATCATCCGCCTCATCGCTCATAGTTGTGTTGTAAAACACGAAACCAATGTCAGCGGTATTTATTAGATCATAAACATCTTCCCTGTTTAGGCGGCCGAGTAAAAATATACGCCTTGCTAGAGAAGGGTTATTGTCAATTTTATCCTTCAACTTCTTATTATAAATGTCGCTCGCCGGTCCGGCTATATACAAGGTTACCTCAGCTGGCAATAATTCCATCGAATCGATGATCTCTTCTATATACTGCGCCTCAGATACCCTACCAGTATATACCAATTTCGCACCCTTGCTTTGGGTGGTGCCGTTTGATTGTTCTTCGTGTCGCCTGCAGTTATAGATCACTTCTCCTGGTCCTTTCTTTCCACTCCGTTTGCTGATTTTCTCCACTCTGCTCGCTGAAGGTGCCAGGAAAAAATCTACACCTCTCACCCATGCCGGAAAACGGAGCGCACGGTAATAATCAAACGACAAGCGCATTTTTGTAGGCGTATTGGCGATCTCAAAGCCCCAATATCCTTTTTTTACACCCCCCACTCCTGAAATAGCCTGCAATGAAAGAATATCACACGCGATCACCACATCAATTTTGCTTGCAGAAATAAGTTCCTGTACAGATTTCTTTAAAAATGTATGCGTGAACAACCTTTTGTATCCGCTTAGTTTTGGTATTGCTTCAAAGGTATTCGTTGTTTCGTAGTCTTTGGGATCAGGCAGATCGCCTCTGTATGCTGCATATATCACCTTCACCTGGTGGCCTTTCTCTTTCAACGCTTCTATCATTTCAACCGCCGGGGGTAATAGCCAGGGCTCAAGGCCGAAAACGAAGCAAAAAAACATCTAATGTATATCTGGTTTAGAGATGTCAAATTTACGGCTATTCCTGAGAATTATCGCGTTGAACGTCTACATATCAATATTCCGTAACTTTGCGCAAAATTGAAAATCGGCAATTATGGCAGAAGTGCTGCAAAAAGTGGTGGAAGAGACGAGACAGGGAGAAGCATATGCTCCGTTTGCGGGCGACCCAAATGAATTTCGGAAAAAATTCTATATAGAAAGCTATGGCTGCCAGATGAATTTCAGCGATAGCGAAATTGTGGCGTCCATACTTCATGAACAGGGTTTCGGTGCTACACGAAATTTCGAAGAGGCAGATCTGGTGTTGCTCAATACCTGCTCCATTCGTGAGAAGGCCGAGCAAACGGTTCGTAATCGCCTCCAGGCTTTTCGCAAAGTAAAAGAAAGTAACCCGGGTATGCTCATTGGTGTCCTCGGCTGTATGGCGGAACGTCTCAAAGCTAAATTCCTTGAAGAAGAAAAACTTGTGGATATAGTAGTAGGCCCGGATGCTTATCGCAGCCTGCCCGGACTGATCACTGAAGCAGAGGGGGGGCAAAAAAGCGTGAACGTGCTACTGAGCCGCGATGAGACCTATGCAGATATATCCCCGGTGCGCCTTGATAGCAATGGTGTTACTGCATTTGTAAGTATTATGCGTGGTTGCAATAACATGTGTACTTTTTGTGTGGTGCCGTTTACCCGTGGTCGTGAGCGTAGTCGCGATGCAGAAAGCATCGTTAATGAGTGCCGCGACCTCTTCAGCAGGGGCTTTAGGGAAGTTACCTTGTTAGGACAAAATGTAGATAGCTATTATCACACATCGGCTACCGGCGACGAAGTAAATTTCGCTAATCTCCTGGAGCGCGTCGCACTTATTGACCCATTGCTTCGTATACGTTTCAGTACCTCGCACCCCAAAGATATTACTGACGATGTATTGTACACCATGGCGAAATACAAAAACATCTGCAAATACATTCACCTGCCTGTGCAAAGTGGAAATACGCGTATCCTGAACCTGATGAACCGCACCTATACCCGGGAGTGGTACCTTAATAAGGTAAAACGTATCAGGGAAGTAATGCCGGATTGCGGATTGAGTACAGATGTTATTTCTGGATTTTGTACAGAAACGGAAGAAGACCACCAGGATACACTTTCGGTAATGGAACTCAGCCGTTTCGACATGGCCTATATGTTCTCTTACAGCGAGCGCCCCGGCACACTGGCTGCCCGCCGTTATGAAGATGACATTCCTGAAGATGTAAAGAAAAGAAGGCTTATTGAGATCATCAACCTGCAAAACGGACATTCACGCGAGAGCTATAAAGGCGATATTGGGAAGACCTTTGAAGTATTGATAGAAGGCTCCAGCAAGAAAAGCGACAAAGATTGGAGCGGCCGTAATAGCCAGAACAAAATGGTAGTATTTCCGAAGAATGAGCAACCGCTGAAGAAAGGCGATTACATACAGGTAAGAATAACCAATGCTACATCAGCCACACTACTTGGAGAAATTGTTTAACGATGGTACCTCTGATACAAAATAACATACCTGCCATACAGGAGCTTTGCAAAAAGCATCATGTGAAGGCATTGTATTTATTTGGGAGCGCAGTAGACGACCAGGCTTTTGACAAAAAAAGCGATGTCGATTTTTTATATGAGATCGACACGGTTAATTTCAACAACTGGGATACCGCTAGTTATGACTATATAGATAATCTCAACGATCTCGAGGCCGACCTTAAGAGATTATTATGCAGGAAGGTTGACCTGGTTCCTTATAAAAATATTCACAATAGGTATTTTAAAGAGTCAGTGGATCGTAGTCGTCAATTGATATATGGAGGTTAACAAACTTAACAAGCACCTGGAGGAAATATTGATCGCTATCAACAATGTTGAGCGGTCGACGAAAGGCGTTCAGGCTCAACAATACGATCAGTATGAAATCAGCTGGATAGTGGAGCGTGGGGTTGAGATTATCGCTGAAGCAATGAAAAGGATTTTGCTTTTGGATCCAGGTATACAAATTACGAATGCTCAAAAAATTATCAGTACCAGGAATAAAATTACACATGAATACGACGTTATTGATAACTACCAATTGTATTTGATTGTTACCAAGTATCTCCCAATACTCAAAGCAGAAGTAGAAACAATTTTAAACTCAAAATAGAAGTAAGACGCGTGCATCTCGGACTTGCGACTTATAACTTACGACTTACGACTAAAAAATGGACACTCAAAGTATAAAGAACAGGTTTGGTATCATCGGTAATTCTCCCGCGCTGAACCACGCCTTAAGTACAGCCGTACAGGTTGCCAATACCGATCTCTCCGTACTTATAGTAGGGGAGAGTGGTGTGGGTAAGGAGGTTTTTTCCATGATCATCCATGCCCTTTCTCCCAGGAAACATAATCCTTTTATTGCCGTTAACTGTGGCGCCATACCAGAAGGCACAATCGATAGTGAACTGTTCGGGCATGAGAAAGGTTCTTTCACCGGTGCCGTAGATAGCCGTAAGGGCTATTTTGAAACGGTGAACGGTGGTACCATATTCCTTGATGAGATAGGTGAGATGCCACTGGGCACACAGGCACGCTTACTGCGCGTGCTGGAGACAGGCGAGTTCATTCGTGTTGGTTCGTCTAAGGTTCAAAAGACCGATGTGCGGGTAATTGCCGCTACCAACCGCGACCTCCTGGAATATACACAGACAGGTGATTTCAGGCAGGATCTTTACTATCGCCTGAGCACCGTTCCCATCCGGGTGCCGTCTCTTCGTGATAGAAAAGAAGACGTTCCGCTGCTGTTCAGAAAATTTGCGGCAGATTTTGCTGAGCGATATAAAACACAATCGGTGCAGCTCGATGCTGCCGCACAGCAAATGCTCGTCAGCTACTATTGGCCGGGCAATGTACGTGAACTTAAAAATATAGCTGAGCAGATATCCGTACTTTCAACTGATAAGGCGATCAATGCAGAAGTAATGCAGCGTTTTCTTCCCCAGCGTGAAACCTCCCGTAGCCTGGCAGTAATACCATCTGCTATGCAGGGCGGCTCAACAGGTTCCGGTACTGATTTCAACACCGAGCGGGATATTTTGTACAAGTTGTTCTTCGATCTTAAAAAAGACATGAATGACCTCAAGCAGATGATATTTGACGTTGCCCATCACCAGGGGTACACACCTGTCGACCCTTCGTCAAATAACGGCTCGCTTATGCCGGTTTATAACGACAGTGAGCATACTGCCCCGGCCACCTATAATCAGGGTACGCCAATTCTGCTGGAATCGAACGACCATCATGAAGATATAGAGGAGACATTATTGCTTGCCGACCGTGAAAAAGAGTTTATTACAAAGGCGCTGAAAAAACACAAAAGTCGTCGTCGCGATGCCGCAGCAGAATTGGGGATATCTGAACGCACACTATATCGCAAAATAAAGGAGTACAATATTGAGGAATAGTGGGGGACAGGAATATTAATGGATGCGAAACGGAGTCGTCTTCCCGGGTGTTGTCGAAGGGCCTATTTTCTGTTGCTGCATTCATCTATCAGGTACTGGAATGCCCATTGCAGATGTTCCTCATAATGCTTGTCAGTAAACTTATCATTATCCCGGTTGGGAACACCTGCCAATATAGAATAGGAAGGGATCTTGTGAAAGCGTGCATAGCTTTTACCGGCAAATAGTCCTTTCGCATTTTCAGGGCTTGAAGGCTTTATGTCATTTCCGTCCAGAATTACCCTGTCGAAGTCAATAACCACAATATCTTTTACGAATTCTTTATCCGCTTTCCACGATGATTCCTGTTGACGGCTGTCGGTTTCTATAGTGAGTTCACAATCGGTAAACTTCAGCGTTCTCTTGTAGATACCGGATTCCACGGAATGTTTATTAATTGTGATCGTGAAGTCTTTATAAGCCATCGTGATAAAGTCCACTGCATCCTGCGCGGTCGTTAGATTTGCTTTTACCCATACTTTACGCTTTTCATCACCCAGCTTACCAACGTTTTGAGAGAAGGACTGCAGGCTTACTATTAAAAGGGCAATAGCACCAACTAGGGATTTTACGATCTGCATACAAGCGTTTATTTATCAGGGCGCAAAAGTACTCAATTATCCTGATTAGGACTTTTTGCTGGATCCTCAATAGACAGGAGGATAATTTTCTCGATCACTGATCATCTCTTCCATACCGGGAGTATCATTCACATTTTGCCACTTAACGGAAATCTCGTTTTACTAACATATATATTGGAACCGGTTGTTTTCATCTAAAATTTCGTTAACAAATGAATAACGAGTTCATTTAACAAATTTAGCCGGAAGCAAAAAAAGACACATTCAATAAGCGCTAAAATATGTTCTTATAAATGCCCCTCATCGCTATAAGTTAGGCGTCAAAATTTTGAAATGTGTTGTCAATTCCACACAATGCTTTAATTACAACTCGCAATTTGCTAATTCTATCTTTTAAGAAAAAATATTGATTTTCATAGCACATAAACATGTACAATAAAATTATTTGTTAATTAGTTGTAAATATCATTGCATTCTCATTAACTTGCACTCAATTAGTAAATCATTAGCAAATCGTTTACTAATAAATAACAAATGAGTGCATTAGAGAAAATTGTTTTTAAGGCACAAATCTAAAAAACAAAGCGTATGAGAAATATTACCCCAATCAGTTTCGGTCACAAGACAGCTTCTTTCGCAGAAGCATGCACACCTTCCGGTTTTTCCACTCGTCCATCTGCCTCATCCACTTGTTCATTTATTAATAACACGAACATGAAAAAGAATATACTCACCGGCATAATAGCAATACTGTTATTAATGCCTGCTTACCTGGTTAAGGCCAGCAGCACATTGTCATCGTCGTTTAACAGCACTTCAATTTCTGCGGGTAAGAAAATATGGTTTACTGCGGTAGTTAAGGTAAATGGCGCTGCCACTTACCCTTTAACTATTAACTTCACTAACCAGACGATTACAAGCTCGGCGTTTTCGCTCAATGTTGCGAATGCACGGTTAATACTTGATCCTGCTGCTACAACAGCAACAACGGTATACAGCGGTTCAACTTGGGTTACGACGGCGCCACCAAATCAGACAGGTGACTACTTTATATCCGGTTACCGTGATTCACTGACCGCTAATCTTGCCGGCGGACTCAATCCAATATCCTGGACTGGTACTTTCTCCACCTGTGGCGCAAACGTATCGATCAGTTGGCAGTGGTCAGCAGCAGTTTACAGTTCTTTCAACAGCGATATGAACAGCCTCGGCATTAAAGCGTCTGATTGTAATTACTGCACACCTTATTCAAATACCGATAACGCAGGTACTTCTGAGCGCTATAAGTCATATATAGTAGCTGGCGCTAAAGTAACTACAGGCGGTGGTTCTTGCGGCGGTGGTGGTTCTACTTATACCGCCACCTATTCTTCTTACCAGACGGTTTCTCTAACTGGAACAAATATTGCAGCTTCTGTTTGCCAGGGCAGCGCTACTACATTGACAGCATCAATATCAGGTGGCACCTGGACCAGCAGCAGCTCTTCAATAGCATCTGTTACCGCCGGTGGGGTGTTAACAGGAGTATCCGCCGGTACTGCAAGAATTACTTATACTACCAGTGGTTGCGCGGTAACCGGTATCGTTACAGTAAACGGCTCTCCTTCAGTTGATGCATCTTCGCCGGCTTCTGTTTGTAGCGGGACTACACTTAGTCTCACTTCAAGCACAACTGGTGGCAGCACCGGTGGTGGTGGCGGATGCGGTGGTGGCGGCGGAAGCACCGGCTCATCAACTTTTGCATGGCATGGCCCTTCATGTTTTTCGTCTGCATTACAAAATTGTAGCCGTTCAGGTATGACCAGCTCAATGGCCGGTACTTATAGCGTTACAGTTACAGACACCAAAGGATGCAAGGCAACCGCTACAACGGCTGTTGCAGTAACTTCAACGCCAACTGTAGGTGTAGTAAACGGAAATGCTTCTATATGTGTAGGATCAACAACTACCTTGTCGAATGCTACAACCGGAGGCACATGGAGCACAAGCGCTTCAGGTATTGCAACTGTTAATTCGGCTGGTCTTGTAACCGGCGTATCTGCCGGCACTGCAACCATAACTTATAAAGTAACTAACGGCTGCGGAAACGCTAAAGCTACAAAAGTTGTTACCGTTACCGGGTTGCCGGATGCAGGCACTCTTTCAGGTACTACTTCTGTATGCCCAGGTGCAACGGTAACAGTAGCCCGTTCGATAAGTGGCGGTGTATTTAGCAGCGGCGCACCAGCCAAAGCTACGGTTAACTCTGTCGGTGTTGTGACGGGTGTTGCCACCGGAACAGCTACCATATCCTATGCCGTAACTAATAGCTGCGGAACTGCAACTGCCACTCGTGCTATAACTGTTGGCGCCGCGCCAAATGCAGGTACTATAACAGGAGTTGAACATGTGTGCGTTGGTGCAGCAACAACATTCGCTGACGCTGTAACTGGTGGTACCTGGAGTGCTGCTGCCGGTGGTCATGCAACTGTAAGCGCATCAGGTGTTGTAACTGGAGTATCTGCAGGTACAGCAACTATCTCCTATAAGGTAACCAATAGCTGCGGAAATGCAACGGCTACCAAAGTGATAACTGTTTCTGCATTGCCTGATGCAGGTACAATTACTGGCGCCGCTGTTGCTTGTGCAGGTGCAACGATCGATCTGGCAAATGCAGTTACTGGTGGAGCATGGAGCTCAGCTAACGCTGCTGTAGCTACGATTGATGCGGCGGGTGTTGTAACCGGCATAGCTGCAGGCACCACAATGATCTCTTACCGGGTAACTTCTGGCTGTGGAAATGCAACAGCTACTAAAATGGTATCGATCACGTCAATTCCTGATGCCGGTGTTATCGGCGGCAGCGCTGATATATGTGTTGGTGCAGCAGCAACATTAAATAATGCGGTGAGCGGCGGCGTATGGAGCACAGGTACAGCCGGCATTGCTACTGTAAGCGCGTCAGGTGTTGTTACAGGTATAGCTGCAGGTACTGCAAGTATCCTTTATACGGTATCCAACAGCTGCGGTTCTGCAGTTGCAAATGCAACTATCGTTGTTAACGGATTGCCGGATGCTGGTACAATAACAGCGGGCGCCAACATTTGCGTAGGCG
Source organism: Chitinophagaceae bacterium (assembly GCA_947476485.1). Taxonomy (GTDB): domain Bacteria; phylum Bacteroidota; class Bacteroidia; order Chitinophagales; family Chitinophagaceae; genus Nemorincola. The sequence goes on along the minus strand of CANJQU010000015.1, from coordinate 35,351 downwards.
CGCATGCAACACTTAATAATACAGTTGTTGGTGGAGTTTGGAGCTCAGCAAATGAAGCCGTTGTTACAGTTGACGCAAGCGGCGTTGTAGCTGGTATGGCTGCCGGCGTAGCAAGTATCAATTATACCATAAACAATACTTGTGGTTCTTCAGTCGCAAACAGCACTGTAAATGTTAGCTCGGTTCCCGATGCAGGTACAATAACCGGCGGAAACGTAGCTTGTATGGGCGCTGCACTTAACCTGAACAGCAGCGTTAGCGGTGGTGCCTGGAGCACTGGCGATGCAACCGTTGCTACAGTTGATGCTGCAGGTGTTGTCGCCATCGTTGGTGCAGGTGCTGCTACTATCTCTTATACCGTAAGTAATAGCTGCGGTGCGGCGGTTGCCATCAATGAGGTGACTGTTGGTTCTTTACCTGATGCCGGTACAGTTAGCGGCAGCGCTACTGTATGCGCAGGCGCTACAGCCAGCCTTAACAATACAATAGCTGGTGGCGTATGGAGCACCGGCGATGCAAGTATTGCAACTGTAGATGCAGCAGGTGTAGTTTCGGCCGTTTCTGCTGGTGCTGCTACTATCTCTTATACTGTTTCTAATAGCTGCGGCTCTGCGGTTGCAACAGGCAGCATCATCGTTAACCCAATGCCTGTCGTTGCTCCTGTCACTGGTAATGCCTCGGTATGTATCGGCGCAACAACAGCTTTAGGTAATACGGCGGCTGGCGGTGTTTGGAGCAGCAGCAACAACGCTATAGCTTCAACCGACGCAGCAGGTTTAATAACTGGTGTTGCAGCAGGAAGTGCCACAATATCTTATACCGTATCAAATAGCTGCGGTTCTCTTACCGTCACCAGCCCTATGGCGGTAAATGCACTGCCTTATGCCGGCGTAGTTAACGGTATAGACAGCATCTGCGTTGCAATACCCACACTGTTCACAAACATGACTTCCGGCGGTGTTTGGAGCTCAGGCGCGGCAAGTGTCGCTGCCGTTGATGCTTCAGGCCTTGTAACTGGCTTAACTGGCGGACCTGCTGCTATCTCCTACTCTGTAACTAATGGCTGCGGTACTGCGGTTGCCTCCAGGATCATACGCATCAAGCCTTTGCCTGATCCGGGTGTGATCACCGGACCGTCGCATGTAGCTTATTCAGGCATTATAGTTTTGACCGACACAGTTGGTGTTGGCACCTGGACAACCAGCAATCCTTATGCATCTGTAGCAGGCGGCCTTGTTAGCGGTGTTTATCCTGGTACTGTTACCATCACATATTCGCTCAGCAATCTTTGCGGTAGCGCTTTTGCTACTAAGCTGATCACTGTTGATAGCCCTGTAGTATTTGTATCACAGATCACAGGTCCTGCTTTCTTCGCTTGCGTAGGTGGTACTGCTGCATTCTGGAATGGTACAACCGGTGGCATCTTCTCTATCAATGGTGCGGATACCGCTGTTGCAACCGTTGTTCCGACAACGGGTCTGGTTACCGGTGTTTCTGTAGGTACAGCAACGCTCAGCTATACAGTTTGGGGAACTACCGTAACAAGCGTACTTACTGTGTATCCTGTTCCTGCTGCTATTGCCGGACCTGGCACAGTATGCATGGGTGCGAGCATGATGCTGGTTGATGCTACTCCCGGCGGTGTGTGGACAAGTGCCATCCCATCTACAGCTACTATCAGTCCTGCCGGCGTAGTGACTGGTAACAATGCGGGCGTTGTTCCAATGTATTACACATTGGTGGCTCCTGCCGGTTGCAGGGCTGCAATTAATGTTACCGTTAATGCAAATCCAGCAGGCATCACCGGTCCTTCAAACGTATGTCCTGGTGCAACAATTACCCTCGCTGATCTCACTCCGGGTGGTTCCTGGAGCGGTAGCAACGGACATGCATCGGTTGATGCTTCAGGACGTGTAACCGGCATTTCTGCAGGTGGAATAATGATTAGCTACACATCACCGGTTACTGGCTGCTCTGCGGTTAGTATCATAGCGGTTAATCCCGGTCCTGCACCGATCAATGGCAACCGTAACGTATGTACTGGCTCTGTAACTTTCTTATCAGATACAAGCGCAAATCCGATGTCCTGGAACAGCAGCACGCCATCTGTAGCTACCATCTCTGGTTCAGGAGCTGTGAGTGGCATATCAGTAGGTACTGCAACCATGACTTTCACACTTACCTCCGGCTGCTTCATTACAACTGTTGTTTCTGTTAACCCTGTACCGGTTGTTACTGCTATCTTAGGTGCATCGTCAGTATCTCTCGCGGCTGGCCCGGTAACATTGTCTGACCTTACACCCGGTGGTATCTGGAGCAGCAGCAATACGGGCATCATGACCATTGGCAGCGCTACAGGTATCGTAACCCCTTTATTCGGCGGCGGTAATTCTACCATATACTACACTGTGGTCAACTCATACGGTTGCATCGGTCAGGCTGCTAAGCTGATCACTGCTAGTGCAGCAAGATATGCTTCTACTGCTACTACAAGCGTAGGTGCAATAGTTAATATGGCTGATGAGACTTTCGGTGGCGAATGGAGCAGCAGCGATGACAACATCGCTACAGTTGACGCAAACGGAATTGTAACTGCAGTTGCTCCCGGTAACGCTACTATTACGCACATAGTTGCTGCTAAGGGTGTTGCAACTGAAACAGTAACGGACGTAATTGTAAATGCGCTTCCTTTCGAAGTAAAGCTGTTCCCAATTCCTAACAAGGGGGCATTCACTGTTACTGGTATCGCAGGTACAGACAAAGACGTTAATGTAACTATCGAAGTAACAAACATGCTTGGCCAGGTTGTTTACACCAGCAATGGCACTGCAACAGGCGGTATGATCAACAGCCACGTGTCACTGGGCAGCAACCTTACAAATGGTAACTACGTATTGATCGCGCGCAATGGTAATGAGAATAAGACGATCCACTTCGTGATCGGGAATTAAGTGAGCATGCGGTTTGCAAAAATACAAGGGCTGGTGTGAACACCGGCCCTTGTATTTAATATATGTAGGCATGACCGAAGCTCAAATATTAGCCCTGTGGTTCCCATTTACCTACCCGCCATTTTTTTCGTATTTTTGCGTCCCAATGCGGAGCAAACTCACCTTATTGCTGTTATTGCCTGTGCTTTTTTTGGCGGCGGGCTGTCACGTATATAGTTTTTCTGGCGCAACGATCGAAGGTAAGACCCTGAATATCCGCCTGTTGGAAAACAAGGCTCGGAATGTAGAGCCCAGTCTTGCATCTACGCTTACCGACAAGCTGCGCGGCCGTATTCTGTCACAGACCGGCCTTTCGTCGGTCAACAGGGAGGATGCAGATTACGACATGAGCGGAGACATTACCGCTTACGAGGTCACCGTCACTGGCGCCACAAATGTGCAGGTCGCGTCCAAGAACAGGCTTACATTGAGTGTAAAGATCACCTTCAAAAACCGTTTGAACGAAAAGTCCAATTTCACCCAGACTTTCACCCGATTTTCTGATTTTGACGCCTCCCAGATACTGGATAATGTAAAGACCGCCCTGATCGAAGACATAGGAAATCAGCTGGCAGATGACATTTTTAATAAAGCTTTCGTAAATTGGTAGCCGGTTCCGGAATGACAGATCAATCTCCTATACAATATATATCCGCTTTGCTGGATGCTCCCGCCACTATTTCGGTGGCAGACAATGCCAGCATAAAGGCATGGCAGGAAGCCTATCCTTACTTTGTGCCTATACGGTATGCGGCTGCGGTCGAAAGTATCAAAATAGAAGGTTTTTCGTCCAAAATGATGAGCAGTGCGCAGCCCTACCTTGGTAACTGGATGCTGTTTTGTGATTTTATTGATGCTGCTGTTAAGGAGCCGCCGGTTGTTATTTCCACGCCTGTCATTGAAAGCGTGGTAGAGCCCCTTCAGGAAGCAAAGAAAGAGGCCAGAGAGCCACAAAAAATAGATGAGGTGATAGCTGAGCCCGAAGTATTGGTTGCCGCTTCACCTGCTAAAGAACCTGTGATCGACGTAAAACAAGAAGAGGTAAAACTTGTGGAGGGTGATGCTGGGGCTGAAAATGAAATAGAAGAGTTACCTGCCGGCGAGAAAGTTTCGATTATTGAGAATTCGGATGAACTGATTTCCGCAGTATATACCCAGGATTATTTCCTTCAGCAAGGCGAGCGGATACCCGATGAATTGCCCGACGAAATCAGTTCGGATAAAGAAAAAGAAGAAGCCGAGAAAGCGCTCATGGTAATGATGAGTTTCTCAGAATGGTTGCTCCATTTCAAGAGTACCACCCTGAAGCAGCAGGAGGAAAAGAAAGATCAGAAGGCGCTGAAAACAATGTGGCAGAAAGAAAAGTTGGCCGCAGCGCTTGAGGAGGAAAACGAAGAAATACCCGAAAATGTATTCGAAATGGCAGTCAATTCCATAACCAAGGAAGATGGCCTGGCCAGCGAATCTTTAGCCGAAATATATATCAAACAGGGTAAATATGACAAGGCTATGGATATGTATAGAAAATTAAGTTTGCGAAATCCTCAAAAAAACGCTTACTTTGCCCGCAAAATAGAGGAAGTTCTAAAGGAAAAGCAATCATGATATCTATCGTAATTATTCTAATACTGTTGGCCTGCGTGGCACTTGCGTTCTTTATATTGATACAGAATCCTAAAGGCGGTGGCCTTACTGGTAGCTTTGGCAGCATGAGTTCACAGGTTATGGGTGTAAAGCAGAGCAGCGATGTAATGGAAAAGGGAACATGGGGCCTCATCGGCGCTATTGCTTTCCTGTGCATCATATCAGTGGCGTTGTTCCAGAAGCCCGAAGGCGGAAGCAAAAGCAACACTGCTACTCAGTCTTCTACCCCTGCAAAGAAAAAATAATTTCGTTCAGTAAAATTTTAGAGACGTCCGGTGTTCACGGGACGTCTCTGTTTTTGTTTTGTAGGGGCCTGCTGTCACCGAAAGCTAGGTTGTTTTCACTGGTTTCTCCTTCTTCCTCACCACTACCCATTCATCAATATTCACTGTAAAAGGCATATTCCCGATCTTCACAATAGCCCGTTTGTCCCGCAGTTCAGTTAGCGTCCCCACCTGGTGGTTTTCCTTATTCCTGACAAGGTCACCTATCAACGGTTTGCCGCCTATGGTATCATAGTTTTTATCAGCCTTCTTTGCTGCTGCTGCATTATTAACCACCTGCTTCTTGCGAAACAGTACACTTTCTGCGGCCTTTATTACTTCCTGCTTGTTATCGGTCTTTTTCCAGTCCTGGATGATCTGTTTGAACTTTCGCTCCGTATCGCGCAGATAGTCCAGTTCCTCTTTCTTAATGCTGTTCTGCAGCTTTATGGTTTCATGCTGCTGACGCAGCTTTTCTCTGTCTGTAACTTCTTCATAGTGCTTTTTAAGCCGCTCATTTTCCTTTATCAGCTTATCCAGCTCTTTTTCTTTTCCCGTCAGTTTCACCGACTGCTGCTCAGTATGATGCAGCATTTTATCAAGCTTAAAGTGCTCCCGCGCCGTAAGTTGTTTCGCCCGTTCTATCACGGGTGCCGGCAAGCCGCTGCGCTGGGCTATCGCAAAGGTGTAGGAGCTGCCGGGCTTGCCTATGGTGAGCCGGTACAGCGGTTCCAGTCTTTCTTCGTCAAACGCCATAGCCCCGTTAAAAATGCCCCGGACCTTACCCGCCATCACTTTTAGATTCAGATAGTGGGTGGTAATAATGCCCAGCGCATGTTTTGCCGCAAGATCTTCAACTATAGCCTCCGCAAAGGCCCCGCCCAGGTCAGGATCTGATCCGCTGCCTAGTTCGTCTATAAAGAACAGCGTCTTCCCGTTTGCAAAATCCATGAAGTACTTCATGTGTTGCAGGTGGGCGCTGTAGGTGCTCAGTTCATGTTCTATAGATTGTGTATCACCTATCTGCACCATCAGTTGCCTGAAGATCCCCATCTCTGAATTTTCATCCGCAGTGATAAGCAATCCTGCCTGCGCCATCAGTTGCAGCAGGCCTATGGTCTTCATGGCCACAGTCTTTCCCCCTGCATTCGGACCACTAATGATTAGTATCCGGTTTTGCCTGTCTAAGGTCAGGTTCAGCGGAACGGTCGTTTTGTTGCTATTCTTATTTTGCAGGAACAGTAACGGGTGATATGCCTTCTCCAATTGCACACCGGGATGGGGACTCAGTCGTGGCATATTTGCCTTCATATCCACCGCCAGCAGTGCCTTAGCCCTGATGTAGTCATATATCCCGCAGATTTGAAAGTATGCTTCCAGCTGCACGGAGAACTCTGATAGATCCTTTGTGGCCTGCACCAGTATACGGTGTATCTCCTTTGTCTCTGCCCGTTCCAGTGAGAATATCTCGTTATTAAGGTCTATTGTCTCCTCCGGCTCTATAAAAACTGTTTTCTGCGTATCGCTTTCTCCGTGCAGTATACCTTTTACGATCCTTTTATACTCTGCCAGTACGGCAGCGGTGCGCCTGCCATTCAGGAAGCTCTCTGAAATATCTGCCAGGTAACCTGCTTTGCTCAGTTTGCGTAGTACCCCTTCAAATGTCCTCCGCGCAGCATGCCGCGCCTTGCCTAGTTCCGATCGTATGATCATCAGTTCCTGCGATGCCGTATCGCGCACGATGCCACTGTCGTCTATAACATTCGTAATTGTATCGGTTATTTTCTTTTCATAGGTGATGTCCTTGCACAGCAACCGCAGCGCCGGAAAAAGGTCGTCATGTTTTTTGAACCATTGAAGTATATCGCGTGTGTTCAGAGCAAGCTGATGAAAAGACAGTAGCTGCTCCCCGGTAAGTACTCCTCCCGGTATCACGAGCAGTTTTAATTCCTTCTGCATGCTCCTGGTAAATTCATTGGGAAAATGATCCCCCGCCAGCAGCAAATTCTTAAACTCATTCGTCTGCGTCAGTTCCAGCTCCATATGGTCCAGCCGGGTGTGGAAGCGGATATTGTCCACACGCTCCCGCGCAGCATCTGTCCGGCACTTCTGTAACAGCAGGTCACAAACTTTATGGAACTCCAGCGATTCAGCCGCATGTGCGGGGTATAGTTGCATCATTTTACTACCACAGGCATTTTACAGGGTAATGCCTGAAATTTCCATCTACCGTAATAACAGTAAGATTTTGAAAAATTCCCTGAGCAATAATTATTCTGTCGAATGGGTCTTTGTGAAAATGTTCAAGAGCAAGAAGTGTGTAAAGATCATTCATTTCAACTGGGAGAATGGTGATGTTGTTTGCTGATAGAAATGAATAAATTTCTTGAAAAGGGATTTTTAAATCTAATTTACCGTTACTGGATTTGATCGCAATTTCCCAGAGACTCGCAATGCTGAGAAAACAGCTATTATTTATATGAGTTATTTCTTTTGCAGCCTTTTTGGACAGTAGTTTATCGTTTTCGCTAAACCAAATAAATGTGTGCGTATCCAACAAATACCTCATCACATATAATCTTTAAACTCTTCCATGGGTTCATCAAAATCAGGCGACATAATAAAAGATCCTTTTAACCCACCTATTTGGCGCTCTTTGATTTTTTTCTTGAGTTGATGTTTCTGCTTGAGGAATCCAACAAAATCGGCAACCTCCGATCTTAAATCATCGGGTAAAGAGCCAATTTCTGCATATAACATTGCGTTTGACATTATTCAACCGTTTGTACAACAAATTTAAGGAAATTCCATCACATGTATTCTTTGAAATCTTCTAATGGTTCATCAAAATCAGGTGACATAATAAAAGCACCCTTTAACCCACCAAATTGACGCTCTTTGATTTCTTTCTTTGGTTGATGTTTCTGCTTAAGGAACGCAACAAAATCAGCAACCTCCGATCGTAGATTGTCAGGGAGTGAGCCAATCTCAGCATATAACATAGCATTTGACATAAAAAAACCTTTTGCACTACAAATTTAAGATAAATCGATGAACTGCTGCCTGGATCTAGGGTGAGGCTAAAACAAATATTTTAACTACTTTACTAACGTTCTTCCTACTTTCCACGTCATAACGTTGAACATATTATCTCCGAAAACGGTTTAAAAATATCATTAAAATTATATTTCATGAAAAAATTGTACTTTTTGTTGCTTCTGATCGTGATGACATCGCGGATGAATGCACAGAGTGTTTCGCTGGTTACGGTAACCCCGCCGTGCGATAGCAATGGCGTCATTGTTGCTTCCTTCACCGGGCTGACGCTTCCGGTAATTATCTATTGGTATGCTGGCGGCATCGGTGTTACCGATACAATTACCAGTGGGACCACCGATACGCTTTTTAATTTTATGGGGGGCTATATATACGTAACCGCAGCCAATGGAGCAGACACCTCTATCAACGCGTCCACTACTAGTCCAGCTTTTGTGGCATCTCCATTCAGCATTGCATCTACGATGACACCAGGTATATGCCCGGGCTTGGGCTCAGAAAACGCTACAATTTCCGGTGGTACTCCTCCATATACGTATCAATGGATCAATACCTCAACGTCTACACTCGTCGCCACCGGTAATCCGGCTTCACTGCCCGCTGGTTACTATAAAGTAAAAGCGACGGACGCGGCTGGTTGCTTCACTTATCTCAATGGCCTGAATGTTACCATCGGCCTCGGTTTTTCCATCGATTCTACCGGAGGCTTAGTCACAGCCTCAGCCATCTGCCCTAGTCTTGGCTCAGCAACAGTTACTCCTACAGGCGGTATCGGCCCGTTCACCTATATCTGGACCAATTCATCGGGCACGGTGGTAGGCATAGCCAACCCCATGGCTCTGCCTGGAGGGTCTTATCATGTTACAGCCACTGAAAGTACCGGATGCTCCGAAACTCGGTATTTTAATATTTACACAGTTCCCGATTTTACAGTATCAACTGCAACCACCCCTGCTGTCTGCCCAGCCACCGGTAGTGCCACTGTTACGGTAACCGGCGGTGTCGCCCCCTTCACTTATTCCTGGACCAACAGCTCTGGCACTTTGATCGGAACCTCCAGTTCCGTTTCCGGCATCACCACTACCGGTTATTATTACTATTCAATTTCCGATGCGACTGGGTGCTCCGGCACCGGCTCGGTAAACATAGTGGTCAATAACGATTTCACACTGATGCACACAACAACCGCCGCTATTTGTCCGGGTGTTGGTAGCGCATCGGCGGTAATTGGCGGAGGTACAGCACCTTTCACCTATCAATGGATCAATTCCTCTGGAACGATAATATCTACTACAACACCGGCCAGTTTGCCTGCCGGCCATTACGACCTTGTTGTTACAGATGGCCTGGGGTGCAGCGCTACCGACGATAGTGTTTACATCTACATGCTGCCTGATTTTACTGCAACAGTATCGCCTACTTCGGCCACCTGCACAAATGGAACTGCAACAGCATACATTACCGGTGGCGTTCCTCCGTTCAGCTATTTGTGGTCCAATGGCGCCGTCTCTTCTGCTATTTCGAGTCTGATGCCCGGATATTATTATGTCAGCATTACCGATGCGCTGGGTTGCGTGATGTCGTCAGTAGGCACCTATGTGGCCCAGGGTGTTACGATCACTGTAAGTACCATAGAGACCCCGACCACATGCGTTTCCCACAGTGGCGCTACAACTGCGACACCCTATGGAGGCATGGCGCCATACACCTATCTATGGAACAATGGCGCCACTACACCAACCATTAGTGGCATTGATGGCGGTTCTTATCACTGTACAATTACGGATGTCAATAGCTGCAAGGGAACGGGATATAGTTATGTGGGTACCATTATTCCTATTTCTGTAACTCCGCCGACTGTCACAGCAAGCGCCTGCTCTACGGCCACCGGCACGGCAAATATTGCTACGATAACCGGAGGCACTCCGCCATACGCCATTACATGGTATACAACGCCTATGCAGACCGGTTACACGGCCACGGGTTTAGCCGCGGGGGGCTACGGATACCAGGTTATTGACGCCACAGGCTGTGTGAAATACAGTACGGTCTACATCCCGCCTGTTTATGCCGTGAGTCTTTCACTCACCGCCACACCCGCCACCTGCACGCTTCATGATGGCAGTGTGATTGCGGATGCAACAGGCGGCGTTACACCATATTCTTACGTATGGACTGGTGGTAGTAGTGCTACCGCCACTTTGAGTGGTGTTGGCAGCGGGCATTATCATGTCGTTGTTACGGATGCCAACGGATGCCATGTTAGCGATGATCAGGAAGTCCCTACATTTTCTCCATTGTCGGTAGGACTGTCTTCAACGCCCGCCTCATGCTTGTTTGTGGCCAACGGATCCTTTACGGCCACAGCGCTCGGCGGAACGGCTCCGTACACATATTCAATGGGCGGTACATCGTCGGGCTCTGTAACAATAAGTAGTCTGATCACCGGTCATTATGGTATTTCTGTGACGGATGCTTCCGGATGCCATGCCTGGACGAGTGGGAGTATAGGCCACAACACCGCCGACAGCAGTTGTTATTGCACCATTATAGGCACAGTGTTCAGTGATCTCAATTCCAATTGTATACAAGATGCGGGCGAGGTCGGCCGGAACGGCGTACAGATCCACGCTGCTAATTATGAATACACGTATACAGACGCAGCAGGACACTATGCCATTATAGTGCCTTCGGGCACATATACCGTTGTAGAATCAGAACCATTCATAGCGGGCTATTCTCTCGCCGCCTGTCAGCCAAACTACATTCCTTACATTGCGGTTGCCGCATCAGGCTGCAGCACCGTCATCAATTTTGCCGACACACTCAACCCCGTTGCGCCGCCGGATACCGTTCATGATCTTTCCGTGTCCACATGGGATTATAACCGGCCGGTGCCTGGATTTGCTTACAACCAGGTCACCGTCATCCGTAATAATGGAAGTTTCACAGAACCTGGTGTTCAAGCCAGCTACTGGGCAGATGGAACTATTTTTGCCCCAACCATTACTCCATCTGGTAGTTATTCTGGAGCACCTTATTGGTACAATGCCGCCAGCCTGCCTTCATTGCCTCCGGGTAGTGCGCAGTCTTTCTTAATGGACTATTTCGTACCCGCCAGTGTGCCGTTGGGTACTATACTCGTGTTTAAAGATACCGTGTCCAATACCGCTCCATTATCGGGCTGGCTAACGGACAACACGCCATGGAACAACGTCGATTATTTCAACCCATACGTAGTTGGTCCATATGATCCTAATTTTAAAGAAGTAAAACCAACTGGTCTAGGCTCTATGGGATTGATAACGCATAGCGACTCTGTATTACAGTACATGGTTCACTTCCAGAACACCGGTACTTACCCGGCCCAGAATGTAGTTGTTACCGACACGCTCGACCCCAACCTGGACTGGACGTCACTATCCCCTATATATGCCTCAGCCAACTGCAAAGTGGATATGGACGAGAACGGGCATGTTACTTTTACGTTTAAAAACATTTACCTCCCACCTTCGTCTTCTGAGCCAATAACCAGCGGTGGCTTTTTTGTATATAGTATTAAGCTGAAACCCGCCTTGCCGATCGGCACCCAGATCAGGAATTCAGCCTCTATTTACTTTGATTTTAATGCGCCCGTGAAGACGGAATCGACCCTGAACACCATTTGCAGCTTCCCCGACTTTGTAAACAACGTGACAGTTACAACGGCTAAAACATTTAGTATATACCCTAACCCGGCAGATAATACCTGTTCTGTAGCCCTTAATAATGATGCGTCAGGTGCTGCATTACTAAGTATAGTTGATGTGGCAGGCAGGGTAATAATGAACAAAGACATAACACTAACAAAGGGCAGTCAGCATATTGGCCTTGACCTAAATACATTTGCGCCGGGCGTATACTTTGTAACCCTGCATGGTCCCGGCAATCCGCAGACACAAAAACTGGTGATCCTGAAATAATTCCCAGCCATACTCAATTACAAAAGGCTACTCTCGCGGGTAGCCTTTTGTATGTTCGATTGTTTTGTTTGTCTTGGTGAGCTCTACCCAATCATGATAATGAAAATAGCATTTTGTTGAGTAAAGTTTTCATAACTACTTTTTCAGAAACCTGCACACATATTTATCATTGTTCCCGTAGAGTGTAATAAAATAAACTCCCGGTGGTAATGACCGTATGCTAATGCTCGTAAACATGCCATTGACCTTACCTCGCAGCGATACCTGTCCTATGGTGTTGGTAAAAGAATAACCGCTGTATGTGGTGTCGCTTGTCTGTATAGTTACATGTTCAATGGAGGGGTTTGGGAAAATGACTGTTTTGAGTGTTGAATTTGTGTTCGTGTCGCAATTTACGACAGTCGCGATGGCGGTGTCAAAACATCCGTCTGGCAGGGTATAGGAAATGGCAACAACGCCCGCATGTCGGCAGATCAGTTTATTAGTTGAAGGCTCGATAAATGCAATGCTATCATTATCTGATCTCCATATCCCGCTTCCGGTATCTGAAAGGAAAACAAGGGAATCAACACAGATATAGGCCGGAACAGCGATCGGTGAAGGCGATGGCATCACAGACACGGTTGTGGTCACAAAACAACCGTTCGCAAGCATGTATGTAATAGTGTCCTTTCCCGGGGACTGGCCAGTAAGCAGGCCGGTTACTGGATCGATAGTCGCTATCAGAGTATTTTTACTGCTCCAGGTGCCGCCCGGCGAAATGTCGGTTATTAATTCTGTTCCACCTGCACATACAGGCGTGGGTGTACCTATCGCCGCAGGCGCGTCTACGGTTACCGCAATAGATGTACGTGCAACCCCACACATATTGGAAGTTTGGAAAAAAATTGTGTCTATTCCTGCATAGACACCCGTAACTGTGATAGTAAGACCATTGTAGACGCCCAGTGATGCAGTTAAATTGGAGCAATACCAATGAGAGTAATAAGTGTCGGCTGAGTCTGACAGAACGATTGTCGATCCCCCGCACAATTCCGTAGCCGAAGCTACAATCGGGTTGACGGTTGGCACGCCGTAGACAACTACCGGTAAAGAATATCTGCTTACGCCACAGTAATTGGAGTCGATGCTTACAAGTATATCCGATCCCGCATGTAAGCCATATAAATACCAGGACACTCCAACATTCCCGTTTGTTGATAAAATACTTCCCCAGGGACAGTCTCCTCCGTTGACCAGAACCTGTTCCCCTACACACATCGAATTGGTCCACGTAGTTGGGTTACTGCCAAGGTAAAACCACGCACTTGGCAATACTTCAATTAATACTAGTTTAACAGCAGTATCCGTTCCGCAATAATTAGACTTCATATAGAAAATGGTGTCCCATGTGGGTAGTTGACCACATTCATATTGCATAATTGATTCGGCTGTAACTAAACCACCAGAAACCGTAGCATAACCAAGTGCCGTTGCCCATGTGCCACCCGCTGTGGTGTCTGACAATGTTATGGAGGATTGAAAGCAAACGCTATCGGGGCCCGTGATAATCCCTGCGTAGGGTGGAGGAAGGATAGTGAAAACAATACTGTTTGATGTCGAAAGCGGTATGCCGCCACTGCTGGTTAGCTGGCAGCATACACTGGCGCCATTGCTAAGCGTGTCTGTTACAAATACGGACGTATCTGTACCGGTATTGCTACCGTTTACCTGCCATTGGTAGTGCGGAGTCGATATGCCGGTGCCGGTTGCGGTAACGACAACCGGTGCTCCGTTGCAAGCCGTGTCTGAAAGGGAACTGATAGATATAGTAAACTGCGCCCTAAGAAGGGTCGATGAGGATAAGACGAAGAAAATGCAGAGCAGTTTTCTCATAGGGAGTTAAGAATAACATTATGAAATTACTCAATTATTTATTTATCGATCCTATTATCTTCTACAGTCCATTTAATTTCATCTGAAATTTCCGAATTCCCCTCTTTTTAACCTTTTTGCATCAGGAAAATCAGTTAAATTGCATACCCTGATGAGTACGAACAATTATGAGTGGCTGATAGAGCGGTTGGATGCATTTATACGCAAGTATTACGCAAACCAAGTGATTCGCGGTGGGCTGGTGTTTCTGAGCTGCCTGCTGTTTTATGTGCTTACAGTAAGTGTAGGAGAGTATTACCTCTACCTGCCGGTATGGTCAAAAGTATCTATCGTTTCCATTTTCGCAGTTCTTGGGTTGTCATCACTCGTTGCCTGGGTTGTTATTCCGCTCACAAAAATGGGCCGGCTTGGAAAAGTAATTTCCCATGAGCAGGCGGCAAGTATTATTGGCCGCCATTTCCCCGAGATCAGTGATAGATTGCTGAATATACTGCAGCTAAAACGCCACCCTGATAACAATGCCAGCCGTGAGCTTGCAGAAGCAAGCATCAACCAGAAGATTAGCGCTATCTCGGTAGTGCCCATTTCTTCTGCTATTGACCTCTCCAGAAACAAAAAATATCTCCCATACCTGTTGCCATTGTTGTTGGTTGGTGTGTTCATACTTGTTGCAGCCCCTAGTGTGTTCACAGAGGGTTCTTCTCGCTTGCTTCAGCCAACTAAGGCTTTTGAAAAGCCATCGCCGTTCCAGTTCATAATTAAGAACCCTTCCCTTATTGCTGTCCGCAACGCAGACTATGTGCTCACTGCAGAGGTTAAAGGCAGCATGTTGCCTGTCGATGCCGCAATAGAGATCAATGGCGAGCGTATAGCCATGCAGCCCACCGAAAATCATACGTTCCTGTATACTTTCAGGAATGTCACAGAGGCGATCAATTTTCGCTTTTATGCTGCCGGCTTTTATTCATCGTCCAACACGCTGAAGGTCATCCAGAGACCTGTGCTGAAAGCCTTTAAGATACAAGTGAATTATCCGGCCTATACCGGCAAAAAAAATGAGGTCCGCAACAGCCTCAGCGACATGACTCTACCCGTTGGCACAAGCGTAAGCTGGACCTTCGTGACCGACCATACTGATAATGCTTCCATCCATTTTGGCAGCAGCGCACCGGTCGCACTACCTAATAGTTCATCCACATTTTCCTACCAGTACCGTTTCATGAGCGATACTGCTTACACCATTACGCTGCACAATAAAGAGGCAGCTATAGCAGACAGCTATCGTTACCAGGTACAGGTGATACCGGATCAGTATCCCGTGATCCAGCTACAGCAATTCAAAGATTCGGTTACTGGCAAGCAGATATTGCTCACCGGTACTGCAGGCGACGATTATGGCATCACCCGTGCATCCTTCAATTATGAAGTGACAGACAAGGAAAAGCCTGTTTTGACGAAAAGTATACCCGTAAAGATTACAGTAGGCGGCCTCACAACCTTTGAGCAGTACTTCGATATAGAAAGCCTGAAACTGCAACCTGGACAAAAGCTATCCTATTACATAGAAGCCTGGGATAATGATGGCGTTCATGGCAGCAAAGCTTCCCGCAGCGAGGTAATGTCGTTCCAGATGTATGATCCCAAGCAGTTAGACTCAGCGATAAATGAAAACTCGCAGCAGATAAACTCCGGGATCAGCAACAGTTCCCAGAAAACACAACAGCTCCAGAGCGACTACAAGGACATGCAGAACAAAATGCTGCAGAGCAACAGCCTCGAGTGGGAGCAGCAGCAGTCGCTGCAGGAGATGATGAAGAAACAGCTTGACCTGAAGACTAATCTGGAGAACATCAAGCAGCGGTTTGAAGAGCAGATGCAGCAGAGCGAGCAGAAAAAATACAGTGAAGACCTGAAAGAAAAGCAAAAGGAGCTCGATAAGCAGCTCGACAATCTGTTGAACAGTGAGCTGAAAGAAGAAATGAAGAAACTTCAGGAGCTCATGCAGAAACTGAATAAGGATCAGGCTGTTGATGCTATGAAGCAGATGCAACAGGACAACAAGCTCTTCAATATGGACATGCAGCGCATCCAGGAGCTGATGAAAAAGCTGGAGATGCAGATGCATATGGAAGATGTCGCCAATAAGATGGACGATCTCGCTAAAAAGCAAAGAGACCTGCAGAAGCAGACAGAACAGGGAAAGAAGGATAATGCTGCGCTGGCCAAAGAACAGAAGCAACTGAAAGATCAGCTCGACAAAGCAATGAAGGAAGATGTGGCCGATATGCAGAAAATGGCCAAAGACACAAAGCAGAAAGACCGGCTCGAAAACGAAGAAGAACAGGGTAAGGATGCTCAGAAAGACATGCAGCAGAGTGAGGAGAACCTGGATAAAAAAGAAAACAGTAAAGCGGGCAAGGCTCAGAAAAGTGCAGCAGATAATTTGGACGCCATGGCAAAATCGCTGCGCAAAAAGGCAGGTGGACAAAGCCCCGAAGAGATAGAAATAGACATTAAAGCCACCAGGCAGATACTCAGCAACCTGATAAGATTGTCATTCGATCAGGAAGACCTGATGGCATCTGTGAAAGTGACGGCTACGTCCAGCCAGCGGTATATCACTAACCAGGAAGAGGAGAACAGGCTGCACCGTAATTCACAGATGATACGCGACAGTATGTTTGCCCTCAGCAAGCGTATCGTGAAGATCGCTACCAACATAAATAAAGAAACGACCGAGCTCGAGCATCATATGCAGAAAGCCGTCGACAACCTCGAAGACCGCCGGACAGACCTCGCACAAATGGATGGCCAGTATGTAATGACCCATACCAACAACCTGGCGCTTATGCTGAATGAGATTCTAGCCAATCTTATTCAGATGGAGAACGATGCCAAGAAGCCCGGCGGAGCCGGGAGTTGCAGTATGCCTGGTGGTAAGAAGCCCAATAAGGGCCCCGGCGATCAACTGTCGGATATTATTACCGAGCAGCAGAAGCTGGGAGAAGGTATGGGCAAAATGCCAAAACCGGGTGGAAAAAGTCCGGGCGCGCCTGGTCAGAAACCCGGTCAGGGTCAGGGCAGTGGACAGGGTGGTCAGGGTGAAAAGGGCGAGAATGGAGATCCTGAGCAATTGGCGCGGCTGGCAGAGCAGCAGGCTATGCTAAGAAGGAAGATACAGGAGCTGACCAACGAACTGAATAGCAAGGGCGGTATGGGTGGCAGTGCTAAGGAATTGCGCGAGATAGAGCAAAAAATGGACAAGAACGAGACTGACCTTGTGAACCGCAGGATCACAAGTGAACTCCTCTTGCGCCAGAAGGAGATCACAACAAGATTGCTGGAAACTCAGAAATCATTGCGTGAGCAGGAGCAGGACGACAAACGTTCATCCCGTAGCGGCGAAGAAATAAGCCGCCCGGTGCCCGCAGCATTGCAGAAGTATATCACAGACCAGAAGCAATTGCTCGAACTATACAAGACCGTTCCACCTCAACTAAAACCTTATTACCGCGACATGGTAGAAAGCTATTTTCATATCATTGGCAACAAATAACACGCAATTCACCCCTTTTTTTCTTTTTTTTCAAAACACCCCCGCAAATTTTTTCTAGCAATTTATTAACCAACGATTAAAAATATAAATAATTACTTATATTTAATCAAAATTAATAGATTGTTGGCTTCGTCAATATCCGCATATATTCTCTATTTTTTCACATATGTCTTCGTTTTTGGCACGATTTTGGATTTGAATATTTTTTAATTGAAGTATTTGAAATGCAAAGAAATTGGGGTATCTTCAATTTGCTAATTTGTTCTAACTATTAAAACTAAGCCTATGTTTTTCACAAAGACGCACAATTTTAATTCACCCGTTGCCAAAGCCGATTTGAAGAAGCGCCTTATGGGCAGCCATGTGAAAATTCACAACCTGGATTTTGAGATTATTGAACGGGATGGTGAACTGTTGATCGTACCTCACGCTGAGCAGGAAGAGGCAATAAAAACGCTTCCTATTACACATGTGGATATGACCGAGAAGGGATCTCAGACAAATGTAAAGGTGACTTCTAAAATGCGCAAAGTGGACTCTGGTGGCCCTCAGCTCCTGATGATATTTTGCTTTTTTATCTTTGTTGCTGCATTTATTCTGCGATATGTGGGAGGAGATTGGAACGTGACATTTATCCTCTTAGGTGCAGATACTCTGATCTTTGGCTTTTTCCTTTACCGCCTGCAGAAGGGATATTTCGATTATGTGCGTAAAGTGCGTGCTTATGTTGTAGGTAAAGGCGACGCCTATACTGCATCAGGTACCAATGTACATGCACAGGTTGCAATATAACCTCGCTGCGCAAAGCGCCACCAAATGCCACGGATGAGCCGTGAAAGTATTCGTTTCTGGCAAAACGGGTATAGTGAGCTTTTCGGCGGTTGTCTCACCTGAAAGCAAAAATTATTATTCGATATACTTCTTCAGGCTGTCTATCACAACCTCTCCGTTAAAGGTCTTTATTAGTTTACGGGAGTGGTCGTAAATATTGATCTGCGGCAACATCTGGAACAAGTACACTTTATTAATAAAATCTGCACTGTCAATACCTATGCGGAATGTTGGGTAGTCGTCAAGGTGCTGGCGATGCACAAAGTCTGGCAGATATTGCTTCATGCCGGGGTTAGCCATCAATACAATATTCGTTTTTTTGAACAGCGAAATATTGTTTCTCATTATTGCCGCCTCATCTTCACAATGCGAGCAGGTCGGGTTAAACATCATTACGAACAGGTTGGCGTTATTGGCAACATCTTCGGTGGTGAGGTAAATTTTTTCCTGGCTCTTTTTCCGCTTAGCTTCAGCATCCCCTTTTTCTATAGCCTCATTTTTTGCAGAGTCCTGGTATAGCAATACTTTAATGGGAGGCATTGGCGCGCCTTTTTCCTTATAGTCGATCTCCACCACCTGCTTTTCCGTAGTTTTGGTATGCGCAGCCGCCGGTTTTTGGGCGATTGTGTTTGTCGCGCCTGCAATGCAGGCAAGTAGGAGTACGTATCGTAACATTCAGCTAATTTAGGGAATTACTTCAAAAAATAATCATAAATCTCAGTCTATGCAGGGCTCAAATGCACCGCTTGCAGAAAGGATAAGACCAAAGACACTTGCTGAATTCATAGGCCAGGAGCATCTTGTAGGTCCGGGTAAAGTACTGGAGCAAATGGTCCAGAGCCGCAAAGGGCATTCTATTATTTTCTGGGGCCCGCCGGGCGTCGGAAAAACAACGCTGGCCCAGATCATAGCTCATTCACTGGATATGCCGTTTTTCACACTCAGCGCCATAGATAGCGGTGTGAAAGACGTGCGGGCAGTGATAGAAATGGCTCGTAAGAGTGGCCACGCACTGTTGTTCATAGACGAGATACACCGCTTCAATAAAGCGCAGCAGGATAGCCTGCTCGGGGCAGTAGAAAAAGGCATCATCACTCTTATCGGGGCTACCACCGAAAATCCATCATTTGAGGTCATTAGTGCCTTGCTCAGTCGCTGCCAGGTATATGTGCTTAAGTCATTGTCGGAGGAACACCTTAAGTCGCTGGTTCACCAGGCTATGGCGAAAGACGAATGGCTGGCAAACCAGCACATAGTAATAAAGGAATGGGAAGCGCTCCTGCAGCTCAGTGGAGGCGATGCCCGCAGGCTCCTGAATCTTGTGGAGCTGGTAGCAGCCGCACTGCCCGATGATCACAAGGAATTCAGCAACGACGCCGTGCAGGATATTGTACAGAAAAGGATGGCGCTGTATGACAAGACCGGTGAACAGCATTACGATATCATTTCTGCATTCATCAAGTCAATGCGCGGCAGCGACCCCAATGCTGCGGTATACTGGCTGGCCCGTATGATAGAGGGTGGGGAAGACCCTAAGTTCATTGCCCGCCGCATGCTCATATTGGCCAGCGAAGACATTGGTAACGCAAACCCCAATGCGCTGCTGCTTGCCACCAGTTGTTTCCAGGCAGTAGAGATGATCGGCTATCCCGAATGCAGTCTTATACTCTCCCAGACCGCTATATACCTCGCTTCATCAGCCAAGAGCAATTCTGCCACGGTCGCCATAGGTATGGCACGCGCGCTGGTTAATAAAACAGGAGACCTGCCTGTGCCATTAGCTATCCGCAATGCGCCAACAAGCCTGATGAAAAAGATGGATTACGGCAAAGGCTATAAATACGCTCACGATTTTGAAGGCAACTTCTCACCCCTCGAATTTCTCCCCGATCAGGTCGCAGGCACCAAACTCTACGATCCCTCCGACAATGCAAGCGAGGCCCGCCTTAGAGAATACCTGAGAAACTGCTGGAAAGACAAATACGGGTACTAGTCTTTGGAATTAGGATGCTGGTCTTTGAAATCTTTACTTTTTATACACAAATATCTGGGTGAAGTAAAGATCGTCATTTGCGTCTTTTTCTATACCTATTCCCGTGAGGTTGTAATCTCCCTCTATATTCTTTTTATGTCCTTCGCTATGCAACCAGAGGTCCACAACCTCTTCGGCGGTTTCTGAACCCATCGCCACGTTCTCAGCCCAGCCTGTGCCCCCTTTCAGTTGTTTCGTTATCACTTTCATCCTTGCACTAAAGCCGTCATGCCCGAAAGGAATTTTCTTCGTGGCCATATTGTGGTTATGCCTGGTTGCCGCGCGCTCTATATCCACGTTCATGGTCAGCGGGGCTAGTCCCATCCCCGCCCGGTGCTTGTTCACAAGTTCCAGGATGCCGGTCTTCATTTCGGCATAATTACTTTGCTGCTCCTGGGCCAATAGGCGGCTATTGCAAAAAACGGTAAGCGCGATAAGCAGTATCGCCGCCGCGAATGTTTTCGGGATCATAACTATTGTATGCAACTAATTTTTTGCCTGTGTTTTTGGATTAATGATCGCAAGCAGATCTTCCAGTGCAAAGTGTATGCCAACTGTCAGTTGACTGTTGTTATAGCGCCACGGTACGTCTGATATTGCATGACTGGTCACAAGCTGCATTTGTAGTTTAAGGAACTTGTATCCGCCGCGTACTGTGATCGAGGGCTCTCCAAAAACATACCCTTTGTCAGTTATGCTGCGGTCTCCGTTTACAAGGTTGTGTTGTTCCAGGTATCCCGCATCATGACCATTCGCATCCAGTTGCGAATAGCGTATCGCAGAGAACCGGTAGTTTATTGCAACATCGAAGTAGGGTGTCCGTAGCCCCGCCCCCGGCTGTATGAATGGCCGGAAAAAATGCATGTTCACATCGCTTTTCAGCGCACCGCCACCTGCACCACCATATATATCGCACACCACCTTCACTTTCTTACCCATCGCATAATAATATCCTGCGCCCGCTTCTGCCAGGTGTGCATGCGCATCTACGTTGCCGGCACTTGCATCCACATTCGGCGCTTTGTACGAAAATCTGCTGTATCCTGCAATAATGCCTAAATGATTTATGGGTGAATAGGCCGCCTGTATATTAGCATTGCTGCCATCCTCATTAGCAGAAAGGTGGGCGTCTTTTGCGTTCGTCAGCAGCGGTGCATGCACACCGTTCGGCTGATAATAATACCGGTCACAACTGCACAGGCAGAGCATCAAAAAAGCTGATATGTACAAACCGCCGCTTTGCATTGTTTTTATATTATTGCTTTACTAAGGGTTTCTCCCATGGCTACTCATACGCATAATCGCTCAGGTACTCATACTTCTTCGTCAGCTTCCCACCCTCGCATATCGTAGCGCGCTTCAGTATATCACTGTTCGCCTTCACCAATTCCGGCAAAATATGCTTCTCAAAGTGTATCCCGAAGTAACGTGAGGCATCACGCGGCAACTCATTTGGCAGATTGTCTACCGCCATTACATCAATAACATCCTTGGTGTTCTGGAAAGGAGCGGTACGGGTACAGGTGGCTCTGTCTACACCATATACAGGGTCCGCAATAGTCGATGAATCAAGATTGATCGGTACCGACCCATCTATGTCACAGGTAATGTCCGAAATTACGCTCACGCGCCAGTCTCGGCGCTTTATATCATCCTTCTCAAACAATCTTGCTATCCTCCGCTCCCAGTAGATGCCGTTCATCAGTATATCTGCCTGGTTCACATAAGAGGTGAACAGGCACTTGTAGGCCTCAGGATTAGCGTGAAAATCATCGCGGAAAAACATATCGTTGTCTTTGCGCGCATACAGGTTAGCGCCTTTAAGGTGTGTAAACACCGGGTACTCATATTCGTGGGTCAGGAAGTCGTTCGGCTCCACCGCTTCTATATCTAGCTGGGTTAGTACTTCCAGCACGCCCGATGCAACCTTGCCCGACCCGGTCATGGCTATTTTTATATTCGGCAGTTTCACATGTTCATATGCCGCCATCAGGTCTTTAAAGCTTTTTACTGCATGTGCCGCTGGCAGGTCATACAGTCCGAATTTCTTGCCATAAGTAAGCAGTCCGTTGTGCGCGCCCACTATCCCGGCATAAAGGCCGAAGCCCAGTATGCGCTGATCATCGCTATGGGTAAGGCACTCATAGTCTATCATTCGGATGCGCTTCTCTATCAGGGCACGCATCAGGCCCTGGTTGTAGGGCTGTTTCTTCTTGGTATGAGAAAAGAAAAAGTACGTCTTATCCGGCACCAGGCTGTCCGCAGGCACTTCTTTTACGCCCAGCAGAATATCACAATCACTGAGGTTTTCATTCAGCTCTATGCCTTCTGCCTGGTACTCTGCATCTGTATAGCAGCGTATGGGCGATGGCTCTACCACTATTTTTATCCCGGGATAGTGAGCCTCAATATAAGTACATTGCCGGGGTATCAGCGGCACTCGCTCATCTGGTAGCTTTTTCCTTTCACGTATCACACCTATGCGGATCATCTTTAGTAATTTGCGGCAAAGATAACACCATGACAGACTATTTCACACTATACCGCCTGCCCGTCTCCTTTCACCCAGACCAGGCCGCCGTAAAAAGCGCCTTCTACGAGCTTAGCCGGCAATACCACCCCGACCGCTTTGCCCAGGCCGGTGGTGCCGAACTGGCCGAGGCGCTGCGCATGGCCGCCATGAACAATCAAGCCTACAAAACCCTCAAAAATCCTGATGCCACTATGGCTTACATACTGAAGCAGAACGGCCTGCTGGAGGATGAAGAAAAATATGCCCTGCCCCCGGCCTTCCTTATGGAGATGATGGATATAAATGAAGCGATAAGCGACTACGAGGCCACCCACGACAAAGACGACCCAAACGATAATGACGCCCTTACAGGGGCTACAACCATGCTCAATGAGCAACTGGAACTTTGGGACGATGCGACAAAACCGCTCATACAACGCTTCGAAAAAGGCGAAAAAGACAAGGAGTTACTATTGCAGGTAAAAGACCAGTATTTCCGCAAAAAATACCTGTTGCGCATTAAGGAAAGAATTGATAGATTTGCAACCCGGTAAAAAATCACCGGCAGTTCGCAGCAACTACCAACTGCAAACTGAAAAAAGGAATAAGGAGTAATCGCAGACTTACGACTCACGACTTACAACTTACGACTAAAAAGGCCTCGATGGCGGAATTGGTAGACGCGCTAGACTCAAAATCTGGTTATCGCAAGGTAGTGCAGGTTCGATTCCTGTTCGGGGCACTCTGAAAATCAAGCAGTTATACATTAGTATAGCTGCTTTTTTGTTTTAGTCAAAAACGTCTTGCACTATTTTTTGCACTATTGTCTCCGGAAAGCCGCTGTAGTAAAGGCTCTTAGTAATTCCTGCTTATATGTTTCAATTGTCCGGCACAAACATTATTTACGGACATGCGCGTCGACCAATTCCGCCATCTTTAAGTTTTGATGTATCTTCCATGTGTATTTAAGAAAATCTAACGGGAGGATATATCGAATATGTGTAATGAAATCTCTGCTACCTACAATGGCATTAAAAGAACTTCAGGAGATCGGGATAATCTACAGACCAAAGAGCATGAATTCATTGACGTGGTTGGTCTGAAGAGTTCAAAGGGCACTATGAGATTTAATGACATTATACTTTTACAGAAAGCAGAATTGAAAAAAGGCACTCGATACGACATTGTATTGGATAACGATAATGTCAACGTGCCGATCAGCATTTCTGCCGATGGTAAAACATACCGTAAAGTGAACAGTAACAAAATTATCCTCGAAGAAAACGGGAGTACGACCGATCTTTCATCTGATTCATTTAGGACAAGTCTGGGACGACAAACTCGAGCACTCAATCTTAAACTAAAATCGGAAGGCAAACAACCAATCAGACCAATCAAACGTAAATGGTAGTTTTAAGCTCAACTTTTAAAAGCCCTTGTCTTCATGGATTACAATTACCCACCCACTTATCTTTTTACTTGGAACGCCGAACCTAAACACGGAAAATGGGGCAGCGATCTTGAAAAATATATTGAACAACTAAGTAACACAGGTAAGTTCACAGATACCTGGAGATGCGCTAATAAAAGTGCAACGGTTGGAGACAGGGCATTTCTTATAAAACTCGGAGAAGGAAAAAAAGGAATATTCGGCAGCGGCTACATTTCTTCCGAACCTTTTAAAGAAAAACACTGGACCGATGAAAACAAGGGTGATGTTGACTACGTATCGATAGACTTCGATGTTCTAATAAATCCCGTGAAAGACGAGATATTACCCATCGATTTTCTTAAGAACTCTCAAAGCGTTCTTGCAAATCAGCATTGGTCTACACAAAGCTCTGGCATTGAGATACGAAAGGAGGTTGTTCCGACCTTAGAGGAAGCATGGTTTACATTCTTGAACAATAGCCATATAAATAGACGCTTAGTCGATTTTACAGAAAACAAGTTTATGGAGGGTAGCCGGAGCGAGTTTCTTTCCATTAGGTTTGAACGTAATCCGCATGCAAGAAACGCTTGCCTTGAATACTACGGCTATACGTGCTCTGTATGTGATTTCGATTTTCAAGAATTTTATGGCGACATAGGTCGTTATTTCATTCACGTTCATCACATGACACCGGTAGGGAGCATAGGCAAAGAATATCAAATTAATCCGGTCGAAGACCTGAGGCCGGTTTGTCCGAATTGTCATGCAATGCTACACAAGAGGACGAAACCCTTCTCGATTGATGAGCTCAAATCGAGACTGATTAAGAAGCAATGTAGAAAGTGGAATACCACTTATTACAGCTTTCGAAAATAGAATGCATATTGGTGGTGATATTGGGCATGCAGTTTTAACCATAGGTAGAGAGAGAACGACAGATAATCTAATCGATAGCTTACAGGTCACTGATGAAACTGACCCACTTATTGCGGGTATTATAGCGAGAAAAAGAATTCAGTTTTTTGATAATGATGATATCCGAAAAGACTTTGTGTTTATTGATGATAATAGACCGATTTACCAATTAGGTAAAATAAATGCACCTGCTGCCCATTATCCAGTAGCAAGATGGCATAATTGCGAGATAACACATTTTGTTGTGCCATTATACTCCAAAGTTTATTTAGAAGCGTTTAGGGCAAAAAATCTATTTAAGTCAATTTTATTTAATTTATTTAAGGTTCCGGACGATAGCCAAATATTTATCAGATTTTATCTGACATCTAGCCGTTCATTCAAGCATTCTTTAGCAATTAATACCACTTTTGACCAGCCTACAAAAGATATATTACTGGAGACAGCACTACCTAAATTTATTTGGATTGCTGAAACATCTAATAAAGCCTTAATTAAAGCAAAAATGGCTGATGGCATTTTTATTTTTGACGCAACACAAGGAAATACACAGACAACGAACGCCCTAATAGCTGCATCATATAATAATGAGTTTGTATTTTTCGATGAGAACACGAAAAATTTCGTCAGAAATATACTACCTTTGCACTCCTTTTCTATATTTACAAATAATTTAAACGGATTCTAATGGCTACAATACTTAATAAAAGAGATGAAGTTCTCGCACAGCTAGCTGCAGACAATAAAGTCTTTGTCATGAATTCTACAGAAGATTTGGCTGGTCTTTTTGCGATAGACCAACATATGGAAGAGGTTAACCGCGATTATCAGATAAAAGACAGACAGTCCCAACTATCCGCTGCAACAGTTATTTTAACATCATAGTCTATTGACAATAGGAGAGTGTTCTGGCATTCCCGCCTTCCACTTCAACCGGAAACATCAGCTCGATGTTCCCGGTTTTTTTATTTCGAAACGGACTAAGTGTTCAAGCTAAACATGGGTGCTATTCTTTTTTTCTCTTTACTTTACTAATGCAAAATATGAAAGAAGATCGTCCGTCGTTTGAAGAAACGCATCCTCATTTAAAAGAATTCAACAAGTTTTTACCCGAGCTGAATAAAGAATCGGATAGGGGCATGGTGTTAATTGCAGCCAGCTATTTGGATGAATTGATGTTGAAAATCCTTAAATCATATTTCCTTGCAGGAAAAACAAGCTCTGCTTTAGTAGATGGGTTTAATGCCCCATTGGGAACCTTTTCGTCTAGGTGTACCGCTGCTTATTCGTTAGGCTTAATATCAAAGATGGAATTTGCCGAAGCCGATTTAATACGGAAAATAAGGAACAATTTTGCTCATAATATTCATACTTCGTTTAGCGATAACAAAGTTATTGAATTGTGTAGAAAGCTCAAGTATTCGGCAGGGGACTATGGTGAGGTTGTCGTTCAACCAAGAGGGAAATTTTCCTCTGCCGCTGTTTGTTTGATTCTTAATCTGACCAATCGACCGCATTACGTTTCTCAAAAAAGGTGTTCATTTCGCGAATGGACAATATGACATATGTAAATGGCGTTATAAGCCATCAAAAAAATCAGCAGCATCGATTTCAGTTAATTTCTCGAAGGTATTTTGATAATCGCTTAATACGTCCTGACATATTCTTTCAGCTAATTCTGAGTTCATACGTCTATACGCCTGATTGACATATTCATAGCAAGCCCATACTCCTTCCCACTCCTTAATGTAAAAGGAATGGCTGGCGATGCGAGTATTATCTTCTATTGAAAAAACGCGCATTGTAACCGAATATCTCCCCGCTCTTCCGGATATTGGCGCAGCGCATCCGGAAGCAGAAATAAAGCTCCGTCTCCAAGCCCGCCCTGAGCGACAGTCGAAGGGGCATTCAAGGAACTAATGTTGAAAAATCGTTGTTGCTTTCCAGAAGCAAAGTGAATGCTAGGTATGCTCCAGATCACTTCTTTTTATCTTCTTTCAGCTTGTCCTTAACCATCTTTATGTATTCATCCTTCTTGGGTTTGCGTAGCTGCTTCGCCGTCTTCGTGAAATAGGTGTGCTTCTCGAGGAAACGAACCTGCAGCTTGTTCCACTCGTATACGTCGTTAAGAATTCCGTACATGCACAACTCCTCATAAAGACCCTTGCCTATTCTGAAGAAGTCGTCCCTGCCAAGATAGTCCAGGTCTGCATCGCATATTATTTCTTCGAGTCTGTTGTGCGGCGTCTGTGGTATTTTGGTAGCATTGATCATGCCACATATCCGTTCTATCTGGTCCTCGCTATAGCCATATCCCGGTAAATATTCCCTTGCGATCTCGCAGGAAAGGCGCTCATGTTCCTTTTGGCTCTTTATGAAGCCTGAATCATGAAACAGTACCGCTGTAAGCAGCAGCGTCAGATCCGCTCCAGTCACTCCTTCCAGCTTAGCCAGCCTCTTCGCGGAGCGGTATACGTCTTTAATATGCTCAGCGCTGTGGTAGGTGAGATTTTTCGGGAGCTCATTCTTCAGCTTCTTCATGATGAACTTCTTTACCAATTCAAATTCCATATCCGTTGATTTTGCTGCCTCGAAAAAAATCCCTCTGCTAATTACTACAATTTTTGGTCTTCTGGGCCACTGCGGGAAAAGAAATGTGTGCGCCTGCTCTTTCGGATTTTCCCGGATGTTCCAAAAGGGCATCCGGAAGTGAAAATATAACTCCGTCTCCAGGCTCACGCTGAGCGATAGCGAAGAGGTATTCAAAGTAATTAAGCTGGAATTTGGACAACCTCCTGGTCCGTGCGGAGTGTAATCTTCAGATTGCAGTTCGTTGGATCAATAACAATAGGGTGAATACGGAGCGGGACACCCAATGGCCGAAGCTTCTTTGGCCTATCTATCCATTGGCTTGTTTTTCTCATAGTCCCACCCACCATAGCTTTTTGTCCACCCACCGGTTTTGTACCGGTACCAGAAATGTACCGAAAAGCCTAGAGCAAATACTACCAGCAAAATGACCCAAAGTAATTTGCTGCTCCAAAAAAAGTACACCACACTACCCAATACTAAGTACTTAGCAATACGCATCCACATGGGCTGTGCATGTTTTGAAAATGCAACCTCCAGTTCACGTTTTATAGTTTTATTGAGCGCCATTTCCCCGGTACTGATAAGTTCAGATGTAAAAGTATATCAAAGCTTCATTTTTGTAACTCCTTTTCATACCCCGGTGGTAAAAGGACCGGATCAAGCGCCAACCCCAACGGGCATTCTCTAAGTTAAAGATTATTGAAAAATACAAGCAGCTCTGAAGGAGCGGTATATACTAGCCGGGGGTGACGCCCCCGGACGTAAATGCCCACAACGACAAAGCCCTGAAAGGGCGACATACCCCTTAACTTAGGGTTAAATCGTATTTAGTGCCAGGAATTGAAATACACCCTTTTTCACGATCCTGAATTGCATTTTATTTTTTTGTTTATTTTGTGCTTTCTCAATTCAATACGCATGAAACAATCACTTTTTGCTGCGGCGCTGCTTTTCCTGTTATCCTGCAATAATGGGAGAAACAGCGATATTAAGAATGCTGTTGACAGTGCAGCAGTCATCGCACAGCCAGTGCAGAATAGCGATGCTGCAAATGCGGCAATAAATTTTCTGAAATGGTACAAACAGCACCGGGATACCATTACGAAGATAGAAATGGTCAATAATGTGACCTATGGAGAAAACGAAAAAGGCAAGCCATACTCGGTCAACTTCGGCAAGGCACAGGAGTATCTCAGCGCACTGAGAGCCAGTGGCTACATTTCCGACAAGTACATGTCTAACCAAATGGACTATTATAAAAAGTGCGACAAATACTTCAAAGAGAACCCTGAGTTAGGTGGGCCACCCGTTGGCTTCGACTTCGACCTGGTACTATGGACGCAGGAGATCGAATCAACGCTGGCCGCTATAGACACAGCCAAAGTAATGGAACAGGTAACAGGCAGCGATACAGCCGCCGTAACACTGGATGTAATGATGCAGCTCAAATTCAGAATGTCAAAGGCCGGTGGCAAGTGGCTCATAGACAATATCGAAAACGTCACGCAGCTTCATTGATACTCACCTTGGTTGAGCCGCCCGTTATCCACAATATGGCTATAGATAAATCGTCTTGTCTCGTGTTATATTGCTTCGTAAATTTGTGCCATAATTTCACGTTTGCGACTCATATCGATCAATGATCACACCCAACGTGTACCAGAAATCAGTTGTCATTTTACACCTTTTCGGAAATCAAAATTAGACTGGTTTATTAAAAGTGCCGGCTTTTAAGCCCCGGGGAGCAGACTTTTGACCATACGGCATGTAGCCGGAATTCTCGGCATTTGCTGGCCAAACTTGAAATCAGATGGGTAATAATGAGGCATGAATGGGGCATAGATGCGGTACAAATGGGGCCTTTTTATCCCTCGTTAAATTGTTTGTCTTTTGTCTTTCGGGTAAATAGGTATCAAATTCAGGTGGGTAATAATGGGGCATGAATGGGGTATAAATGGGGTATCTTTTTGCAGCTCAGCAGGCAAGCTGAGCCCCCGGAAATTGATCAGCCGTGTGATACTCTTGTGAGGTTTTTGTGATATTTTTTCTGCTTAAAAACTTGATTATCAACACAAACCTGTGCAATCTTTTTTTCTGAAAAACTGTGATATTTCAAAGCATGCAATGTCCCATATTAGCCCGTTTTTTTATTCATCCGAAAGTGAGGCATTGTATAATTTGAGACAGGTATTATTCCGGTAAATGTTAAAACAGAACAGGCTGCTCCATATGGGAACAGCCTGCGCTCTTCTATAAATTTATGTTGTCTTAGATAATACAAACATACAAGCTTCCTGCCGGAACTATTGTTGTGCTCGCTAAAACAGAATATGGCATGTAGAAATAGCCCTGGTATCCCCAGTTCGTATTCCATGAATTTTCAACAATGAAGTAACCGCCACCTGGTGCGCCTGCCTGGTCTATATAACCGATTATCGGCACTGCATGGCCGCCCAACAATGACAACCCGGAGATCAAAGAACCTGAAGTGGTAAGTGGATTATATACAAACTTATTCGGCGAATAGCCGGTAACACCAAGGCCTTCGAAGTATTGGTAAGCGCTGTTATCATAAACATTAAAACCCATCATCACAGGTTTTTTGTTGTACAGGGCCACCTTAACGTCGTTAACACGTGATGTTGAATTGATCACATAGTAACCATGGGTGGTAGTTCCGCTGCTGCCTGTTGTTCCCGATTGTGCTCCAATTTTGAAGCTGGGGGCACTGGCAATGGCTGTGCTCGACGGCGGTGTAGTATATTGACTGGACGATGGTGTTGCGGTTGTTGGATAGGCATACAGGTTCTCTGTGCAATCACCCGAAAAGGTATAGGTTACGCCCGATATTTTCTTGGTAAGCGTACGGCCCGAAGTCGTATTGGTTGATAAACCCTGCAAAGTCTGGCAGATGTTTACCATACTAGCTCCTGGATCAGAACCGATTGATCCTCCGTTTATTACGCAACGTTCAACATAATAAATGAACAGTGGGCTCAATGCACCGGAGGTTCCGAACAATGAAGTACCGGAAAACTGGGTGCTTACCGCAGTAGTCAGGCCATGCGCAGAATCGAGGCCCGTTGAAGTAACAGGTGCTACTACGGTCTTGTAATACTTAAGTATCGCATCTGTTTCTGCGCCGCAAAAACCGGTGCAGCTACCTATCTGTCCCTGGTCTCTTACTGCAGGAGAAGATAATAGGAAACTGGATGGCAATGTTCCTGCAACCAAACCGGTTCCTTTAGCGCCTTTTCCAAGCACATCGGGTGCGAAAACAGGTACGAAATTCCATTGATCATCTGTCATCGGGTTTACACCAAATCTGTGTACTGCAACTGTGGTATTATCAGGGCCCGGGCTCGATTGCTTCTTACATCCATAAAAAATCAATGATGCCGCGGCCATGATCGCCACCCTTTTAAATAACGTCCTTTTCATACTATCTGTTTTTTTAGTTTTATTAATTTTTTACAAAATATCAATTTTTTCACAAACAAGCCAAATAAATGGGGTGAAATATTTAATTTTTAATGTCTGCGGCTATTTTTCTTGATATTAGCACATCGCTGCGGGTGATAGGAACATTCATGGCGGCTACTTTGGATAATCGACACATACTACTTAACATTTCGTCGCCAAAAGCGGCATGATTTATGCAGTCTTTTACATGATGAAAACAAAACTGATCCTGGTAATATTAGTAGTTGTGTGTTTGTCCTCTTGTGCAGCACGGCACCATGGCAGGTGCTACGACAAGCGTCAGTACGGAATGGGTGACACTCGCTATTTTTAAAGTCGCTGCACGGTCTCAGGCTGCGATTACCGCAGATTTCAGATCGCTGAGCATCTGCAGCAGCACCTGTTCTTCGGCGCTAAGGTCGGCACTGCTGGCGCTGTTTAGCTGCTCCATTGTAACAAAGTATTTTTCAATGGTCCTGTCTGAATAATAATCTATGATCACCGGGTGAACATAATACTTCCGGCATACGTTGCGGGTGTTGCCTAGTTTCTTTGATACAGTATCCAGCGCATCCCCGATCTTCTTTTTTGCTTCGGTAGCGCTGTCACAGCAGCCTAGTTCCCGAAACGCTTCAAATGCATAGGTGCTGCCCGCCCAGGTGCGAAAGTCTTTTGATGTAAAATGTGCGCCGGATATCTCTTTTATGTAGTCGTTCACCATCCCGGATTCGATTGGTTTGCGCTCGCCTTGTTCATTATAGTATTGAAAGAGCTCCTGGCCCGGTATGTCTCTGCATTGCTTCACGATGCGGGCAAGGCGTTTGCTGCGGAGTGCTATATTATGATAGACACCTTTCTTTCCTTTAAACGAAAACTTGAGCTCATTCCCGGCGATCTTTACATGTTTGTCCTTAAGTGTTGTCAGGCCGAAGGAGCCATAAAGCTTTTCGTATTCATTGCTCCCTATGCGTATACAGGTGCATTGCATAAGCGACACGATAGTTGCCAGTACTTTGTTTAACGGTAGTCCGGGTTGAGAAATGTCCTTTTGAATTCGCTGCTTGATGGCCGGCAGTGCGATCCCGAAGTCCAGTAAATGAGAGAACTTAGTAAGGTTCCGCAGGCTATTCCACAGTGGATGATAGCGGTATTGC
The DNA here is from genome assembly GCA_947476485.1 of Chitinophagaceae bacterium. Lineage (GTDB taxonomy): Bacteria > Bacteroidota > Bacteroidia > Chitinophagales > Chitinophagaceae > Nemorincola. Next base: position 3,074 of record CANJQU010000015.1, on the reverse strand, counting down.
TTCCTGTCCTTTGTGTCCAGGCCGGTCGCCTGCAGATGACCGTTGGCATCCTTGCAGATCCACACGTTCGTCCATGCCGGCGGAATGGCAAGTTTCTTTATCCGTTGCAATATGTCATCACTGGTTACTTCTTTACCGCTGAGCACATACTTGAAAGAGCCGCCTTGATTTATGCGTTCAATACCGCGTTCGGTGTCATATACATATTTCAGGTTCGCGGCAGCGGCAGTTTCTTCATTGTCTGTAGTAGTGAGCTTCCTTAGTTTACTTGTTCTTATGGTAATTTGCTGAGCAACGTTCATAGATGCATTTTGGCCTAACAGTATTAAAAACTATGCCCCTGCGCATTGGTCTTTTAACGAAGAAAGGACCCTCGATATCGGAGCCCTTTCTTCATCGTTGACATCAGCGTCTTGTTAAGGATGTAGCGTTATTGTGCCTAGGTTATTTGCAACACCGTAGGTAACCTGTACATTCGGTTGTGTGTAGGGTTGAAGTGTTATTATTCCAGGCGTCACCAGTATCTCATAGTTAGCAGCAGCCAGGCCGTTTATAGAAAAGTAGCCATCTGCGGCAGGTATGGCGGAGGCAGTATCGGTGCCGTTAATGGCATAAACCGTGGCGAATGCACCAAGCGGCAGTATGTAGCCCCTGATGTTTCCCAATGTGACGCTGCTGTATGCCCTGATCACCGGTTTCAGTTTATATACTCCCGAACCGGTTTGAAGAATAGATTTTCCTGCATCAAAGTCTATCCAGATGTCATAAGCGCCGCCTGCTGCAAATGTTTGATGAAGGTTTAATTTAACACCACTCTCCTGCGCAGATGGAGTTGTTAAGGGATAGGTTACACCGCTTACCACTATCGAATTGCTGTTGCCCAGTATGAGTCGTATTTGACCCACTGTGCCGGCAGGTAGTATTGCTCTGGCGAGCAGTGTATCCAGTCCGTTTTTGAATTGCAGCAGATCATAGATGCCTGGCCGGATGAGATCAAGTGTGACTTCACTGCTGCCAGACATTGTTACTGCTACCTGTTGTATATCCAGGTACACATGGTCATAGTTCGCGGGATCATCAGTAAGATGCATACTCACCTGTGCGGTATTGCCCGGGTTAGGCTTGCTTTTTTTACACGCATAAAAGGAAGAGATTGCTATAATTAGCACTGCCGGGGTCGTTATTATTTTGTTGTTCATAATGACAGTTGAACTAATAATCATGCCAAATGGCAATACGCATTACTTATCATTCCTTTAACGTTCAACGGAACGGTTTTTACACAGCTAGTGTGAGAAATTGATTTTGTAAACTTAAATGGAATGGTTATGAAAAAGATAATAATGGCATTGGCGGTAGTTGGGTTTACATGTGCGGGTGCCCAGGCGCAGACCAAGAAGTGCGTGTGCCCTGCTTCTAAGACAGCTAAGGTGCACAAAGCACAAAAGATGCATAAGGTTGCACATGTCGCGCGTCCTCAGCCCAAGCTGGTATCTGAAACCCGTACGTACCAGGTGTGCCGCGAGCAGGGTGGTTACTATACTTGTTGCCTGTATAAAAACACGACAACAAAACCTGTGGGCGAAAAGTCGCTTGCAGTGAGGTAGTATTTAGCGAGGTAGTATTTTCTGATAATCTTAAAAAATTGAAATTATGAAACATATAATAATAGCGCTGGCAATTGCCGCATTTGCGTGTTCCGGCGCGGAAGCACAGATTTGTAAACCGCAGCCAGCTGCAAAACATGTAAGCGCGGCACCTGCAATACAACAGAAAACTGTCGAGTTATCATGCCACCTTGTTCCTTACGAGGTATGTAAAATTAACCCAGACAGGAAGTCTGTAAGTTGTTTTAAAACAGTAGATCCTGAAGGAAATGAGCCTCTTTATCCCGATGAAGTTACTACCTATGGGCCAACTGGTGATCTGCCGGGTCAGACTGAGAAACAGGATGTGGAGACTATAGTAGTAAAAGGCCCTGTGAAGGGAGATTATTGTAAAAGGAGTGAAGCTAACGACGCGACTATCTGCTTTCACAGCGGCACAAGGCTGACACGTGATGAAGAAGGATTTTATCACTACCGCTAGTCCATACCTTTTCAATTTAAGAATTAAGCCATTTCTACGGAAGTGGCTTTTTCGTCTTTCGTTTATGAAAGGCAGACTATAATTGTGCATAATGGGATGACCCGAGTTAATTGTTGCTATTTTATCAGCTTCACAATATCCATACGCAATTTGTGATCAGTATCAAATTGGTCGCTGTAGGGATAAGCAACACCGTAATAACCGCCATCGATATAGGTCACTGCGCCTATTCCCGTATTGGTTGGCAAAGTTATTTGACCATAACGGTGCACACCTGTGGCATCTGCCGTCAATACATTTCCGGATAGCGCATCCAGCGAAAGGTTCCAGCGGTACGCGGTACCATCTGGCAAACAGTGCGTTGAAGGTGAGTTGAACGCAGTGCCTTCAGCCTCGGTCAGTGTAACTTCAGTGTACAGTGTCGTAAAGCTCAACTCATTTTTGGTCCATTTGTAAGCATAAAGTTTTGTAGGGTAGTTTGTTGTTTGTGTGCCCTTGCCGATCACAATCGTAAATGTATTCTCATCCTGGCAGGATGCCACCAGGTAGGGCCCGCGTTCTGCGAAGTAGTCATACGCCAATTCCGGCATTTCCTGTAGGAAGAGCGAATGATAGAGCGGGGTAGGGTAGGTGGCACCGCTTGGATTTGCTATAGACAGATAGGTTTTGCCCGATTTGTAAGTCACGTTGAACGCGCATAGTGTGCCGTCAGGAAGCCGGAAAGGCGTGTAGTTTACAAGAGTAGTAGTATCATGAGATGTGCCTTTTACATAAGTCCAAGTATTTGTGGCTTTGTTGTAAAAGTCCATTTCCGCGTAATCGGAGTAGTCTATTGCCCCGGATAACACATCCCCATTGCTGTAAATTTTAGCTTGCAAAGATGGGTGCCCCATAAAATGGGAGCTCAGCATTGTGCCCGCCTCGTTTAGTATACCGAGGTAACCGTATGGAGAAGGGTTTGTAAAGTATTTAAGCACAATTGCATC
>CANJQU010000014.1 GCA_947476485.1 Chitinophagaceae bacterium | reverse complement strand
CACAGGTGTTGCAACAATAGACGGTTCAGGTAACGTTACCGCAGTTGCAATTGGTACAGCTGGTATTACTTATACCACTGGTGCTGGTTGTACAGCTACGACAGTCGTAACCGTAGGCGCTACGCCTGCAGCTATCACTGGTACGCTGGTGGTTTGTGAAGGCGCTTCAATGATATTAAATGACGCGACACTGGGTGGTGTGTGGACCAGCTCAACAGGAAATGCAACAGTTGTTGGTTCCAGCGGAGTTGTTACTGGCGTAACTGCAGGTACAACCACGATCAGCTATACACTTACCGGTTGCGGAAGTGTAACTGCTGATGTGACAGTGAATGCAGCACCGGCGGCTATCACCGGTAGTGCTACGGTTTGCCTTGGTTCTGTAACAAGTCTTGTTGAATCATCAACCGGCGGTGCGTGGACATCAGGCAGCGGTAATGCTACAGTCGATGGCTCAGGTAACGTAACGGGTGTAACAGCAGGAACAGCTGCTATCTCTTATACACTGGGTAGCTGCAGTGCAGTAACAATAGTAACTGTTGCGGCGCCACCGGCGGCTATCACCGGTGCCTCGTCTGTATGTGTAGGTGCTTCTACTACATTGCATGATATAACACCGGGTGGTCTATGGAGCAGCGGAGATGTTTACGTATCTGTGAGCTCCGGCAGCGGCGTTGTAACCGGACTGAGCATAGGTATAGCTACTATTACCTATACTACCGCTATCGGTTGCACGACCACAACTACAATTTCAGTAAATACCGCTACTTCACCGATCGTAGGTGTACCAACGATCTGCATAGGCTCATCTACACTATATACCGATGCAACTGCAGGCGGTGTATGGTCAAGCAGTAGCACATCGGTAGCTACGGTAGGCACAGACGGTACAGTGACCGGTGTTGGTGCAGGTACATCAACCATCAGTTATGTAACAGGTGGCTGCATATCTACTTTGGATATCACTGTTCAGGCTTCGCCTGCCGGTATTACCGGTCCGTCGGCTGTTTGTGAGAACGCGACCGTATCAATGACTGATGCAACTCCTGGTGGATCATGGACAAGCACATTCAACGTTTCAGTTGATGGTTCAGGTAACGTAACCGGCATTTCCGCTGGTTTAGCTACCGTGACTTATACAGCAGGCGTAGGCTGCTATGTTACCCGCAACATAAATGTTAATCCGATACCACTGCCTATCAATGGTAATCTGACTGTGTGCGTAGGTGCTTCAACCTTCCTCTCTGATCCTACACCAGGCGGAGTATCATGGACAAGCAGCACACCATCGGTTGCTACCATATCGTACTCCGGTGCAGTAGCTTCGGCGGTATCTCCGGGTACAACCACAGTTACCTATTCCATTACTACAGGCTGTTACATTACAGCGGTAGTAACGGTGAATGCACAGCCAGCGGCTATCACGAACAACAGTCCTGTATGTCAGGGATCGTCAATAGCGCTCAGCGATGCAACAGCAGGCGGTACCTGGAGCAGTAACAACACGGGTATAGCCTCTGTTGGTACAGATGGTACTTTGACAGGAGTTGCCAGCGGAAATGCGACAATTACTTATGCGGTATCTGGTGCAGGTTGCCACGCTACAACTGTAGTAACGGTTAACCCATCAACACCGATCAACGGATCTCATCCGATATGCGCAGGCGCTACCATGACACTTACTGATGCTACATCAGGCGGCACATGGAGCAGCGATAACTCTGCAGTTGGTACAATTAGTGCTTCGGGTGTTGTCACTGGCATAGGTGCTGGAACTGCCCATGTCACCTATACAACTGCAGCAGGCTGTACTTCTGTAACATTGATCACAGTGAACGGGACGCCGGCAGCAATTACAGGCCCAACTGCGGTATGTATTGGTGCAACAGTATCTCTGACAGATGCAGTTAGCGGCGGTGCATGGAGCAGCAGCAACGGCAATGCCACAGTAGATGGTTTCGGTAACGTAACAGGCGTAACAGCAGGTACTTCGATCATAACATACGGTGCGGGTGCAGGTTGCTCTGCAACAGTGGTGGTAACCATCAATGCATTGCCAGCAGCAATATCAGGTACGCCATCTGTATGTGTTGGATCGACAAGAAGTTTATCTGATGCTACAACAGGCGGTATATGGAGCAGCAGTGCGACAGGCGTGGCAATTATTAATGGTACAACCGGTATGGTTACAGGGCTCACTGCCGGTGTGACTACTATCAGCTATACGAAAGCAAGCACAGGGTGCAGTGTAACGTTGCCGGTAACGGTTAACGATCTGCCACCGGCTATCAATGGTATAGGCACCATATGCGCAGGCTCATCAGCGCTCCTTACAGATGCTTCGGCTGGCGGTACCTGGAGTTCAAGTAACGCAGCGGTTGCAACCATAGCAAGCAGCGGTACGGTTACAGGCGTTGCAGGCGGTACTGCATGGATCACTTATACAAGTACCGCAGGCTGTATCACGGTAAGTGTTGAAACAGTAAGCGCTATATCACCGATCACGGGTACGCCGTCAGCTTGCGTTGGCTTTACAACTGCACTGAGCGACGCATCTGCCGGTGGTACATGGAGCAGCACAAACCCATCAGTAGCTACAGTTGGCTCATCTTCGGGTCTTGTTAGTGCGGTGACAGCAGGTACTACTACTATTATCTATACAATACCTTCGGGCTGTTCACGCTCGGTTGTGGTAACAATAACCTCATCACTTGCTCCGATCACAGGTACACTCACCGTATGTCAGACGTTCACAACACAGTTGTCTGATGCAAGTGCAGGTGGTATATGGTCAAGCGGCAGCCCATCAATAGCTACGGTTGGCGGAACAAGCGGTCTGGTTACCGGTTCAGTTGCTGGTACATCACGTATTACCTATACCGTTGGTGGAAGCTGTGCTACTTATGCAGTAGTTACGGTTAACCCACAACCAACAGGTATTGGCGGAGCGGCGAATGTATGTATCAACTCAACAATCACCCTCAGCGATAATACTGCAGGTGGTGTATGGAGCAGCACAGGTAATGTGTCTGCAGCAGTAACAGGTACTACGTTGACTACAGTTACTCCATTAAGCCTCGGTACTGGTAGTGTAACTTATACACTGGGTACTGGTTGCTACGTTGCGAAGACAGTAACTGTTATTGACATGCCGACACCTATCCTCGGCAATCGTTCAGTATGCGGTGTGGGAGCGGTAACGTTCTTATCAGATGCTACAACCGGTACATCATGGGCCATCAGCCCGGTAGGTACTGCGACAGTAAGCACCAGCGGCCGTGTATATGGCGTTTCACCAGGTACAGCTACCGTTACCTTCACAGGCAGCAATACATGTAAGGTGACAGCGGAAGTAACCGTGAATGCACTGGTTACAGTTGCGGCAATATCAGGCGCTAATAACGTAAGCAGCGGTTCAACTATCACGCTGTCTGATGCGACACCGGGTGGTAACTGGAGCAGCAGCAATGCGACGATCGCAAGTGTTGACGCAGGCGGCGTAGTAACCGGCGTTGCGGTATCGGGTACAGCTAACATTACTTACAACCTGCCTTATGGCAGCGGATGTAACGCTATAGCAACCAAGACGATCACGGTGCATACACCTGCGCCACATTCACATGGCACAACGGTGAGCGGCACAACATCTGTGATAACAGGTACTGCGGTAAGCTTAGTCGATGAGACTGTAAGCGGAGTATGGAGCAGCAGCAACACAACAATTGCTTCTGTTGACGATGCAGGCACTGTAACCGGTATCAAGCCAGGTACGGCCAACATCACCCATATCATCACTTACAGCGATGGCGAAATATCCACAACGGTAACACCGATAGTGGTTACTGCACCTCCGGTTGACATCAGGGTAGTGCCAAACCCGAACAACGGTACGTTCAGCATCAAGGGCAGCCTTGGTACACTACAGGACGAAGAAGTATCACTTGAAGTGACCGATGTTCTTGGCCAGGTGGTTTACAAGACCAAGATCATGACTCATGGTGGTAAGATCAATGAGAAAGTATCTATGGATAATACATACGCAAATGGTATGTATATGCTGACGGTGATCAGTGGCACTGAGAACAAGGTGTTCCACTTCGTTATCGAGAAGTAATTAGATGCATATCAAAATAGAAACGCATGGGAGCTCTTTGGCTCCCATGCGTTTTTTTGCGTAGTTGAAGTTTTGTCCGCAAGAAGTTATCTTTATCGGACACAGTGATCAATAAACCGAACGCAATGAAACCGAAGAGCAGGGTAGAAAAGAAGACGTGGCATGAAGAACATGAAAGGACGCTAAACCTTGGAGCCAGGGTAGCAGACGCCGTAGCAAAGGGAATGGGTTCCTGGAATTTTATTATTATCCAGACGCTACTTGTGGCGATCTGGATGGGTATGAATGTGGTCGGTTTTTGTTATCACTGGGATGTATATCCCTTCATTTTGCTCAACCTGGTATTCTCCACACAAGCGGCGTATGCAGCACCTATCATCATGATGGCTCAGAACCGGCAGAGCGACCGTGACCGCCTGCAGGCCAATGCCGACTATCAAACCAACATAGATGCCAAGAACGAGATCGAAGAATTGCAACGAAGGCTGAATCAAATAGAGACCGAAAAACTAGATAAATTGATCAGGCTGCTTGAGGAGATGAAAGCGGCGAAGTAAAACAAAATAGTGCTGGATTATTTGAACATTTTTTAAACGAATAACATGTCTTATTGCAGAGCCATCGAAAATATGTCGGGAGACAAAAAAGCTTTACATAAAGCCTATCACGACAAACTATATGGCTTCCCTATTCATGACGACGATGAGTTGTTTTGCCGCCTTATTCTTGAGATCAACCAGGCAGGGCTTAGCTGGGAGACAATATTGAAAAAGGAGGTCACTTTCAGAAATGCCTATCATAACTTCAACATCAGAAAAGTAGCTGCTTTTACCGAAGCCGACAGGGAAAGATTGTTAGCCGACCCGGGCATCATCCGCAACAAACTGAAAGTGAATGCTGCTATAGAAAATGCGAGGGCTATAGTCGTGCTTCAGAAGGAATTTGGTTCTTTTGAAAAATGGCTGGAGCTCCATCATCCCCGGTCAAAGGAAGATTGGGTAAAGCTGTTTAAAAAGACCTTTCGTTTCACAGGTGGCGAGATCGTGAATGAGTTCCTGATGAGCGCGGGGTATTTGCCCGGAGCCCACTCACCAGAATGCCCGGTCTATAAAAATGTGCTAAAGGCCCAGCCTTTATGGAACCGGGACGATCACTGATCACTATTCATTATGTGTTTATTATCGTGGTCTATGGTGCTGCGTATTATGTGCTGACCGTGAGTGTAAAATTGCTTTCTTGGTATGGCAGTAAGCTTATCGCGCCGTTTCTCCCCTTCATTCCGCTCCTCCGTTGCACCCCCTGCATTCCAATCCTTTTACCAGGTATAGTCGCAATACATTTTCTCAGACGTAGTTAATGGCAGGGTTTTATTATATATCCTTTGCCGCTATCTTTCATGAGAAAACAATTAATCAACATCACGTTAAAGATCACATTTGCCGTATGGTTGTGCTTTTTTACAGACAATACGATGTCCCAAACCAGGACAATAGTAGTTGACAGTTCGTCTGTTACTCACAGGACGGTTGTGGCCGGCGATTATCAGAGGTCAGCAATACACAATTTTCTCTTTGGCAGGAACTATCGAAAAGAATGGTCTGCGGCGGTGCAGGTGCCGGTTATGAAACTGGATACTGCTCATGGGGGACTCGTCCCCTATAAAAGCGGCGGCGGCAGGCAAACCCGGTCATTACGTCTCCATGATACTGCCGGGCGTGAGTACGTATTGCGGAGCGTTGATAAATCGTTTGGCAGGGCCTTGCCCCCGATCTTCCTGAATACGTTCATAGAAGATATTGTTGATGACCAGGTCACCATCGGTAACCCTTATACTTCGCTTACCATTGCACCACTGGCAGATGCCGCAGGCGTTTATCATGCGGTTCCGGAAATAACTTATGTGCCGCAGCAGCCTTCCCTGGACTCATTTAGTGATAAGTTTGGGGACAACCTGTATATTCTGGAACAGCGACCTGATGATGACTGGGAAACGGCAGATAACTTCGGCGACGCCAGGAAGATCATCAGCTCTGAGAAAATGTTAAGAAAGCTCCTGAAGGATAACGATAGAAGCGTAGACCAGCTATTATATGTCCGCTCCAGGTTGTTTGACATGTTCATTGGCGACTGGGGCAGGCATGAGGATCAATGGCGCTGGGGTGTTTTTAAAGATGGCAAGAGGGAGACCTACAAACCAATACCGCGCGACCGCGACCAGGCATATTCTAAATTTGGAGGTATGCTGACGGTATTATTTATTCGTGCGGCTGATCTCGACCATTTGCAGTCATTCGGCTACAACATAAACGGCATTAAAGTATACGGTTATACAGCAAGACACCTGGACCGGCAATGCGCAAATGAACCTACACGGCAACAGTGGGTCGACATAGCAAAAGACATGCAGGCACATCTTACTGACGAAGCGATAGAGCAAGCCGTAAAGCAACTGCCGCAGGAGGTCTTTCCTATATCCGGGAATGAAATTATTGCCAGGTTAAGATCGCGCCGGGATCACCTGCTGGATTTTGCACTGAGGTATTATGCATTCCTTGCGCGGCATGTAGATATTGCGGGCACAGAAGACCGCGAATATTTTGAAGTTAAACGCCTTAATGATGATGAAACATCTGTGAACGTTTATAAGATAAACAAGCAAGGCAGAGCAAAAGACACGCCATTCTACAGCAGGGTATTCAATACCGGTGAAACAAAAGACATACGGTTGTACGGCATAGGTGGAGTGGACAAATTCAGCGTAGAAGGGGATACGCGAACCGGCATCAACGTAAGAATTATAGGTGGTACCGAAATAGATACGATCATTGATCGCTCACGCGTAAGCGGTGCACGGAGAAAAACGAATGTTTACGATGATAAAAACAATTTCTTTTGTGCGGGCAAAGAGACCCGTATGCACCTTGCCGCTGACAGCGCGAACCATGCGTATAACTATAATGAGTTTGAATATCATAAGAAAGGCATAAAGCCGCTGATCTTTTATAACAACCCGGACAAGGTGTTTGTGAGCATAGGTTATGGCTTTGCTCATCGTGCCTGGCGAAAGTATCCCTACGGCTCAAAGCAGGCGATATACCTGCGCTATTCACTGTCTGAAAATTCATTTAGCGTATTGTATGAGGGTACTCTATACCAGTTTGCCGGAAAGTGGAACATGGTCTTCCACGCCCACTACGACGCCTTTCGCTCTACTAATTTCTATGGGCTGGGAAATGAGACGATGATCGTTACCAAAGACAGGTATTATAATAAACTGGGAACAAAAGAGTTTTTTGCCAGTGCCGGCATAAACAGGATATTTTCACAGCACTATATCTCGCTGAACGCTTTTGCAAAAGCTGTTGGGGTGATCAATGACCAGCACCATTTTGTAAGTGATAACTATATAGCGGCCGAGCCCTGGTTGCTGGAGTATCAGAAATTTGTTGGCGGAAATTTTGGATACACGTACCAGGATATAGATGATGCTGCCATACCATCAAAAGGAGTGATGCTATACGGTGGCGCCTCTTATACCCAAAACCTGGATGTGAACAAAGGCTTTGTCACATGCAATGGCATTGCACAGGTGTATATTCCGCTGGTCAGCAAATTCAGTTTGTCTGTTCGTGCAGGAGTAACTTCTGTTTCCGGCCAGCCGGAATTTTACCAATATGCCTCTATCGGCGGAGGTCAAAATCTAAGAGGTTTTAAAAGGGACCGGTTTTGGGGAAATACTGCTTTCTATAACAGCAATGAGTTTAGGTATATAGCCGATGTGAAGTCATACCTTATGAATGGCAAAGCAGGGCTCGTAGCATTATTTGACAATGGACGTGTGTGGCTTAATGGAGAGCGCTCTGATATATGGCACTATGCCTATGGTGGCGGTATATTGCTTGCGCCCTTTAATAAACTCACTTTTACGGTTACTTGTGCCACCTCTGTTGAAGGCAATTATGTTCATATCCGGTTCAATAAGGTGCTGGATTAACAGAGGCGAGGACAATTTATTTCGCCTTATCCCAGGTCCGATCACTGGAACTTTCGAACTGGTTTCTAAAAGGCTTACATGCATGGCAGACTTTGCAGAAGATCTGCGAAACAGGAGTAACAAGCGGCAAGAATTGAGTTAAAATAACTCACAGGGCTAAAGCCCGAAGATACCGGGTTTTCCAATCGCCGGCTTCGTATAAAGAAAATGGAACATTATGGGTTGTGCCCGATTTATTTTTAAGAATAATAGTGGAAACTGCTAACTTCCGGTAACAAAGTATAATTGGTTTATGATACGTGCTGCTCATCTTATAGTTTTGATTTTAACAGGTTTTATTGCAGTAGCACAAAAGCCATTTGTTCTGGGCGAATCAGCAGAGTTACAATCAAAGCAACTGGGCGAAAAGCGGATAATCAATATCTACTTGCCTGAGGGTTATAGGAAAAGCGATACTGGCAAATACCGTGTGTTATACCTGCTGGATGGCTCCTATAACGAAGACTTTCCGCACATAGCGGGACTGGTTCAATTCTACGAAATGATGGGGCTTATGCCTGAAGCAATTGTAGTAGGCATCGCTAACGTGAATCGCAAGCGTGACTTTACTTTCCCGATAACTGTTAACAAAGACAAGAGCAAACCTGGTGCAACAGAAGGTTCAGACAAGTGGCAGGCGTTTTTTGAAAACGAGATGCAGGATCCAAAGGCAGGAGGCTCAGAGAAGTTTATCGCTTTCGTTGAAAAGGAACTGCAGCCCTATATTACCGGGCATTACCGTACTGCGCAACGCACCATCATTGGCCAATCGCTTGGCGGATTGCTGGCTACTGAATTTCTTGCCAGAAAACCCGGCCTTTTTGACGATTACATTATCGTTAGCCCTAGCCTTTGGTGGGGCAATCAGTCGCTCATAAAGTTGGTAGACCCCCAAAAACTTTCAGGTAAAACGGTATACATAGCCGTAGGCAAGGAAGGCGATATAATGGAGCACGATGCGGAACAATTGGCTGCTGCGCTGAAGCAAAATAAATCAGCTAATATTATTTTTCGTTCATTCGAAAAGGAAACGCACGCAACTATACTGCACAATGCCGTTTACGATGCATTTCGTACATTGTATAGCAAGAATTATATGGGAGAAGAGCATTAATGTCTCTGCAATAGTCTCCACCGGGTTTGTGCTCCCGACTTTAACAGCATTGCCTACACAACCGATCAGATGAATTCTGCAAAACAGACGAGGAGGAAGTAGATTGGCTGTTCGCTGGTCATAAGTCAATTACACAAAATGGATTTTGCGAAATAAAAGAAAACATACTATTGAACGGGCATGTTTGTTCCCGTTCACGTCGGGATGGCTGGATAATTTTCGAAATACTGCTTTGTTGTATATTCGTCTTGTTGAGAAATTCTAAAACATGCAGCTAAAAAAGCATTTAAGGGAACCGTACCTGTTTCTGGTATTATGTTCACTCGGAATGTTCCTGGAGGCATTTTTTGTCAAAGGTAAAACCGACATAATAAAGCACGACCTACCTGATAATTCACAATTCAATTCTCGATGCCGCGGCTGCAATTTTAATAGCTTTTCTTTGGCTGACCTATTTTCTGGCGGACCTGATCCTCCCGTCTAAGTTCCTGGCCAGATTGCATATATATTCGACGCTCCTGTTTTCTCTCACCTGGTTGATTTGCGACTTGATAGAACTGCCCAAACATGAACCAAACGGACAGCCAAGAACCTATGCTGATATCGGGAAGTTAGACTTTACGTGGGAGAACACTATGTTGGGGATAGTGGGTTTAATATTTTTACTGGGAATTGCTGCCTTTTTTATCAACCTGTTTATTGGAATTATAGGATTAATAAAAAGAAAATTGGCTTAATGAAATCAGGGCTAAAACGAGAACTTATGCGAAAAACCGGCAAAGCGGGGACAAACCAGCGCCAACCGAAGTCTATTGCCATTTAATTAATGTAGGGAAGTCAAACAAATTTCGAGTGCTTTTATTTAAAACATACGCATTTTTGGTCTTATCTTAGTAACATGTCTGACGTAGAGATAGTCATATTTCTTTTGGTAGTTATTGTCTTGCTATCAGCAGGTATGGAGCGGCTGAGATTTCCGCACTCGATCATGCTTGTGCTCGCCGGATTATTTATTGGGTTTACACCTCAATTACCCAATTTTGTTTTAACACCGGATACAGTATTCCTTATTTTTCTGCCCCCATTACTGTTCACAGCCGCCCGAAAACTATCATGGCATGAGTTCAAGGCCGAACGGCGGGTTGTGATCTCGTTAGCCACAGGGCTGGTGTTTTTTACTACTGTGAGTATAGCGGTTGTAGCACACTATTTCATCCCCGGCTTTTCGTGGCAGATGGGTTTTGTCCTTGGGGCTATTATTTCCCCGCCTGATGCTGTTGCTGCCGGCTCCGTGATGAAAGGGTTAAATATCAACAAGCGTATAGCAACCATACTGGAAGGTGAGAGCCTGGTAAACGATGCATCGGCGCTTGTTGCATACAAATATGCGACAGCCGCCATTGTAACAGGAAGTTTCGTGCTATGGGAGGCGAGCATACAGTTTGTATGGGTTGCCATAGGTGGCGCTGCTGTCGGGCTTATACTGGGAAGGTGCCTGACGTTCATGCACAAGTATATGAAAAGCAATGCCACTATAGAGGTGGCGCTTACTGTATTAACGCCGTATACCGCATATCTGCTTGCAGAGCATTTGCATTTATCCGGCGTACTGGCCGTAGTAGCTGCGGGGCTGTTCCAGGCATATAGAGCGCCGGAGACATTCAGCTACCGTGCAAGGATACAGGCATATTCTTTCTGGGAAACAATAGAGTTCCTGCTGAATGGTCTTGTATTCATACTCATAGGTATGCAGCTTCCTGCTATCGTTGCAGATATAGAACGGCATTCACTACTTGATGCATTGGGGTATGGGATACTTATCACTTCTGTCGCTATTATCGTACGTATTATCTGGGTGTTCCCTGTTGCCTACCTTGCCGGCAGGAGCAAGAAAAATAAATCCCTTGGCTGGCGCGATGTGTTTATTATTTCGTGGACAGGAATGAGGGGAGTGGTATCACTGGCTTCTGCTTTGGCTCTGCCGCTCACACTGGCCGATGGTTCTGCATTCCCTCAGCGGAATATGATATTGTTTGTTACTTTCTGTTCTATTTTCTTCACACTGGTTGTGCATGGGCTGTCACTACGTATGCTCATAAAATTCCTGAAAATATCTCCGGACCCTAAAAAGGAAAAGCGTGAAGAGAATGAGGTACGAAAGAAAATAGGTGCCGGGGCTATTGAGTTTATCAACGAGCATATTGCCAATGGCCAGTTTACGCCCGCCGCTGTTGACCGACTGAAAAGCAAGTATGAGATAAACCTGAAACAGGCCATCCAGGATATGGAACAGGAGGAGACCGATGAACCGGGAGCCGGTATAATACTAAAACAGTATGCTGAAGCACAGAAAATTGTGCTGGACTTTGAGCGCAAAATGATCATACAACTGCATAAACACGGCGCTACAGACAGCGATATACTGAAGAAGCTGGAACATGAGCTGGACATTGAGGAATCAAGGGTTGGGCAGAAGCTCAGAAGGATGAAATAATTCAAATACAAAACCCGCTACCAGAGCGGGTTTTAATTTAAGTCGGGACGACAAGATTCGAACTTGCGACCACCAGACCCCCAGCCTGGTGCGCTACCGGGCTGCGCTACGTCCCGAAAACCTTTTCGGGGTCTTCATTTTATTGGGGGCTGCAAATATAACAGTTAAAACTGTTTAGGGCAAATCTATTGTTTCTATCAGTTTTTTGAATGCCTGACCGCCCTTATAGCTTTTTATTTGCTTTTCTCTGAATAAAGCTTCCTCCTTACTATCTAATTCTTCTGAATAAATCAGAATAAAAGGAATTCTGCTTTTAGTTGATCTTTGTTTGCCTGCATTATGATAATCAACTCGGGCTGCGATATCCGCTGTACTGCCGATGTAGTATTTTAAGTCCGTTTGGCTTTGGAGAATATAAACGTAGTATGACATGTTTTAGTGCATGACTTGTGACCACAAGATTCAAAATTGCGACCACCAGACCCCCAGCCTGGTGCCCCGCCACGGCGGGGCTACGTCCCGCACGGTAAAGGGCTGCAAATATAACAGTAAAAACTGTTTAGGGCAAATCTATTGTTTCTATCAGTTTTTTTGCTTTTTCCCCTGCACGTATCCCTGTAAATACGGATGGAAAATTACCGGTAAGTACGCATTGTTCGTGCATACAGATGGGAATAATTTTGTAAGGTAGATTCACCATAGCAAAAACCAATGACGCGTATGAAAAAAATAATTATTACAGCAGCAATGGCCGTGGCCATTATGAGTAGCCAGGCCGCAAGGGCACAGGGAGAAGCAGAGAAAAATGCTGAAGCATTGACCGTAGGTGTAGGCGGCACCTTCGGCAAGCCAAAGATCCTGAACCATATGGAAAACCTGGCTATACCGCAGGTAACAATAAACTATAAGCTTACCACTACCGAAAGGGTGACGACCAAGGAAAAGAGTAGCGGCCAGATAGCAGGCGCCAAGATAACCGCTTACCTGGAAACCACAGACGGTGCCCTCACTACCGCCGATTTCCAGGAGGTGAGCGACTACTTCTACTCCTACTTTCAGAAAGCGCTGAAAGCGGGCGGTATAGATACCATAGCATGGAGCCGGATAATAGCTGAAGACTTCTACAAGGAAGCAGATGAGAAGAAGGCGGATGAAGACCAGGCTAAAAAAGGAGGCCAGGTGTGGGTGGCCAATAATGCAAACAATGGGAATACTATTTACGGTGGTAAGATAGGCTTCACGTTTGGTAAAGGCACGCGGGCGGTAAAGTTTGCCAAAGCACTGGATGCACCTACCGGCTACTTTTACCTGACCGTAGATTTTGCTGACGTTACTGTGGGCCTGGATATAAAGAGCGGCGAGCATACCGGCTGGTACACTATTACCCGCACTACTTCGTTTAAATATGATGCATACGTAAAGCCCAACATGAAGATAACCACCAATGAGCTGGGCATGTCTATGATAGAAAATGGTAAGGGTGTGGTGGAGACGCTAACGCTAAGCGAAGAGCTGGAATCGAACGCGAGCTACAGCACTGCGGTGAACGAAGATCAGTCGCGTATGAAGAACAATCCGTTTCGCTTTGCGAAAGAGATGAAGCCGGTAGTAATAGAAACAACAAGGGCGCAATATAAAGCGGCCGCTAAGAAAGCGCTTGAAAAATACGCAGATGCTTTTGTAGCGAAGGTGAAAATAATGAAGAAGGACTAGTAGTGAGCGTATACATTTAGACTCGATATAAAAAAGCAGCGGCGCCTCAGAAGATGCGCCGCTGCTTATATTTTGTGTTATGGCTGGTTATCTAAGCCCTACACACCAAACTGCGACAAGTGATGATCCAGGTGCTTGTAAAACATATTGTTCCACTCTGTTTTTGATAGTTTGCCAAACGACATTGACTCCTTGTTATCAAAGTGGCTTTCGCCCAGTTGCTGCGTCTTTTTGATATAGTTGATCAGTCGCTCTTTCTCCGTATTAAATTCTTTCTCTGTGGTTATCAGGAAAGCAGGTCCGGTGCGGCTGTTGTGCTTGTATGGTGTTTCACTTACCACTGCATTTTTTACAAACATTTTCAGCATAAGCTTCAGCAGGCCCTTGGGCGCAGCATGCTTGTTCTCATAGAGCATTTCATAGGTCACACAACAGTGTGCCAGCATCTGGCCAACAGTCATCTTACCCCATTTGGGTTGTGTGGTGGGTGTAAGCTTATTGATACGCTCAATAACACCTTCCGCAACTTTCTGATCAAAAATATTAGGTAACGCCATTTATTGTTTTTATTGGGTTAGGTATGAGCTGGTTTAGCTCAGATCGTGGGATATAAGTTTCAAAAACTCAGCCCGGGTCTCGTTTTTCATAAACTGCCCGCTGAATGCTGAAGTGGTGGTCATGCTGTTTTGTTTTTGTACGCCGCGCATCATCATACACAAGTGTTGTGCTTCTATCACTACGCCCACACCGAGCGGGTTAAGGGTTTCCTGTATCACATCCAGTATCTGGTGGGTCATGCGCTCCTGCACCTGCAGCCTGCGGCTGAAACACTCTACCACATGGGCCAGCTTGCTCAGTCCGGTGATCACGCCGTTTGGTATATAGGCTATATGCGCCTTTCCGAAAAATGGTAGCATATGGTGCTCACACAACGAATAAAGCTCAATATTTTTCACCAACACCATCTCACTGTAGGACTCGTGGAATTTGGCCGAATTCAGTATCTGCGCCGCATCCATAGTATAACCCTGGGTGATGAACTGCATAGCTTTGGCCACACGCTCAGGTGTCTTCAGCAGGCCTTCCCGCTCCGGATCTTCCCCTACAGCCTCGAGTATACCCCGGTAGTGCTCCTTGAGCCCCGCAGTTATTTCCTCGTCGTAGTATTCTTTTTTATGATACGCCACAACATTATTTTGATAAGCGTTAAAATTCCCGCTCTGAGATGCGCGACATCTCCTCTCCTTCAGGAGAGGTCGGGTGAGGTTTTATCCAAAGTACTCTACGTATATCTTAGGTGTCTCTACCAGCTTTATGGCATGCAGTTTTGCGCCGCCCGGCTTTTCTATGTATGGCTTCAACTGGTCCCAGATGCCCATTGCAAAGTTTTCCGCACTGGTAAATTTGCCCCGCATAAAGTCTACATCAAGGTTCAGGTTGCGGTGATCTACTTTTTCTACTATTACGTCCCTTATCAGCTCGCCCAGCGTCTTTGCGTTGTATATAAAGCCTGTTTCCGGATGTGGCTCTCCTTTTATGGTCACATGCAGTTCATAGTTATGCCCGTGCCAGTTCTCATTGGCGCATTTGCCAAAAACCTCTTTGTTCTCTTCGTCACTCCAGGTCTTGTTCTCCAGTTTGTGCGCTGCATTAAAATGCTCTACGCGCGTGAGGTATACCATTGCTCTGATTTAGGGTGCAAAATTAGTGAAGTTGAGTGAATAAAACCTGATATGCGTTATTGGATAATAGCTTCTGTTTTCGGATGGTTTCATCGCTGGAAGGCATAATTTTGCTTATTTTACTCTCCTGCTCAATTAGTTATGAACATACTGATCGCCGCCGCCACAGATGCCGAAATAGCGCCGCTTAATGCTTATTTCCAGAAAGCATCCCTCCCCGGTTCGCTCACTGGTGGTGTCATTATTACCGGCGTTGGCATGCTCAATACCACCTTCGAACTCACTAAACATCTGCAGACCAACAGGTATGACCTCGTATTGCAGGTGGGCGTGGCCGGCAGCTATGTAGAAAGTATTAAGCCCGGCGATGTAGTATTCGTTACCAGCGACCGTTACGGCGACCTCGGCGCAGAAGATCATGATGACTATCTCGATATTTTTGAAATGGGGCTGATTAATCCAAATGTGAGCCCGTTTATCAATGGCACACTGCTCACGCCGCTGCTGCCGCTGCACAACCGCATAAAGCTGCCACAGGTAACCGGCCTTACTGTAAACACTGTTAGTGGTAATGAACGCACGGTAAAAAGAAGGAAAGACAAGTTTCACTGCGATGTGGAAACGATGGAAGGTGTAGCGCTGCACTATGTGTGCCTGCGCGAGAGAGTAGCCTTTGCCCAGGTGCGCGCCATCTCCAACTATGTAACCCCACGCGATAAAAGCCAGTGGCAAATGAAGGATGCCATTATAAATTTGAACAAATGGCTCATAGATTTTATGAACGTACTCGCGTACTAAGTACACTTACCTTTGTCGAAACTCATTCTTTGGTTATGACCTTTAACTTTTGACTTCTAAATGAATCTCACCCTCGGCTTCAGTCCCTGCCCCAATGATACCTTTATCTTCGATGCGATGGTAAATGGCCACATAGATACCATGGGTATAAACTTCGATTATGTGATGGAAGACGTGGCCACCCTGAATCAATGGGTAGAGCAAGGCAAACTTGACATCACCAAGCTTAGCTACAGCACCTTTCTGCATACAGTAAACCAATACGCTCTGCTGCATAGCGGCAGCGCGCTTGGTGAGGGTGTGGGGCCGCTACTGGTATCCAAAAAGCCGCTCGACATCTCTGAAATTGGTAAGTTTAAAATAGCCATCCCCGGCTTCAACACTACTGCAAACCTGTTGCTCTTGCTGGCATTTCCGCAAGCGAAGAACAAAACCGAAATGTTATTCAGTGATATAGAATCTGCTGTGTTAAGCGGTGAATATGATGCCGGACTTATGATACACGAAGGCCGCTTCACTTATCAGAGTAAGGGCCTCACCAAACTCATAGACCTCGGCGACTGGTGGGAGCAAACAACCCATGCCGCTATACCACTGGGCGGCATTGTCATTCGGCGCAGCTTCGATAAAGAACTATGCGCTACAGTAGATAAAATTTTGAAAGAAAGCCTTGCCTGGTCGTGGAACCGCTATCCCGAACTAACGCCGTTCATAAAAGAGAACGCACAGGAGATGGAAGAAGCAGTAATGCGCCAACATATAACCCTCTATGTGAACGACTACACTACCGACCTCGGCGAAAAAGGCCGCAATGCGATCAGTACCTTGTTTGAAAAAGCAAAAGCAGGTGGATTGATAAAAGGTGAATTGCCGGAGACTATCTTCTATTAAACATCAACTATTCACTCAGAATAAACAGATCCGGCAAATTCCTCCCTAATCCATCATAATCCAGCCCGTACCCCACCACAAATTTGTTCTCGATATTAAAGGCGTTAAAATCAGCCTTGATATCGTATTTCAGGGCTTCGGGCTTAGAAAGGAAGGTCGCGATCTTTACGGAAGCCGGGTTGCGGTGATGAATTTCCGGGAGAAAAGAGCTCAATGTTTTACCCGTGTCTATGATGTCTTCAACTATAATTATGTGCCGGCCGTGCAGGTCTTCTTCCATGCCTATTGCTGTCACAACATTACCGGTAGAAGTGGTGCCTTTATAAGATACCAGTTTGATAAAAGATATCTCCGCCTCTATCGTCAGTCCGCGAAACAGGTCGGCTGCAAATATGAACGAACCATTGAGAATACCTATCAGTAAAGGTTTTTTCCCGGCATATTCTTCATTGATCATCTCTGCGAGTTCGCCTACCCGCTTCTGTATGTCTTCCCTTGTAATAAACGGAACGAACGTTTTGTCGTGGACTTTGATCATGGTGTATAAATTCAAAAGAGTGTATAATAATGTGCGTTTCCAAGGTTAACTCTACGGGATGTAGTAATTGATTTGGTAGAGACGCAATGCATTGCGTCTCTACATGCCATGTACAAATAACATATGACGCCACAGACCCTAGTTAGCTATCTTCAGCTTCTTCCCGATCTTGATATCGGTTGCATCTATGTCATTCCATTTCAGCAACTGGTTTACCGTTATATTGTTCTTCCTCGCTATCGAAGATGCCGTATCGCCTTTCTTCACCACATAGAATTTTGAATTTTTCTCCTGTTGCTCTTCTGGCGCTTTCTGTTGTGTTTGTTCGCTTTGTATCTTCTCTACCAGCTTGCTGTCATCGGCATAAACCACTTTGTCCAGCTGCGCCTTCAGTTCCGCGAGTTCCTGGTTTTTTACACCTTGTTCATATTCATTGGCCAGCCTTGGTGTTTCTTTCTTCACAGTATCTGTCGTTACCCAGTGCACAGGCGCGTTTTTGTCGCCGGGTGCATTAGGGGTTATGATCACTACCGCATCTGATTTTTGCGGTATCGGCTGCGGCGCTGTCGGAATTGGCAGCGGCGCTACTTTGGGCCTGGGTTGCACCTTTGTATTATTTGGTTTTTTGCCCTTCTTATCTGCCGTACGATTGCGAACAGGTATATCTGTAGTGTCTGTATTATTTATGAAACCATCGGTTGAAAAAGTATCCGGCCGGGTTTTTAAAGGAATGTAGTCAGCGCTATCCTGCGCTATAGCAGCTGCTTTGTCATCCTTATTTATCAGTACTATAGCATTGGTTTTGTGGGCTGCACTGGCGCTTATCTTCACATCCGGTTTTCTTGCTGCAGGAAACTGTAGTTGAAGCACAGTGCCCGGCACAGGGTTTTCATCCGGGCTCATCAGGTTCAGCGCTGTCAGCCTTTTCAGTTGAATACCCTCAATCTGGGATATCAGCCACAGCGTTTCGCCCTCCTCTACTATATGCCGTGTATTAACGCCGGACGCTGTTTTTTTCTCCAGGTATATATAACTGTTTGCGGGTACCGGGCCATCTGCCAGGTCATTGACCTCCAGCAGTTTTGGATAGCGTACATTATACTTCATCGCATATTCCAGCAGCATTTCGTCTTTATGCACATAAAACGCTTTAAGGCCATGCACCCGTACAATACCGGTGGTGTCATACACCATCTGTTTAGGTGCCGGTGCAATAAGGGTGTCATCATTACTACTGTTGTTATTTACGATCAAATTCCTTGCGCTGTCTGCTATCCTTCTTATAGGGTCGGGCTCAGGCTCAGGCTTTGTCTGAGCAGGGCTTTCCACAACTGCAACGGGTTGTTTGGTAACAGGGGTAGCTACTGTAGGTGTGGCCGGTTCTTCCACATCCTCTTCTTCCTCTTCTTTTTCGCTGTCCTTTTTATCCAGCACAAACTGCGTTGAGTCCGCCAATTTATCTACCAGTTGTGGTTGCTTTGGGGCAGGGGTCTGTTGTTTGGCAACCAGCGTTTCCAGGGGCGTTTTTGCGCTGTCCATGGCAGCAAGTGTATAGCTTTGCAGCCCGAAATCCTCGATTATTTTAATAAGCCTGCGCGCATATTGCGGATCTGTTGCATACCCACATCTCCTCAGCCCTGAAGCCCACGATGCGTAGTCTTTTATTGATATGCTGAACAATGAAGAATATCTTGGATTTTTTCTCAGGTGTTCAGAATGGTCATGGTATGATTCCAGCGCGCTGTTATATTTTTTGAAGCACTCATCTTTCGCATCATCCGTATGGCGTATTGTATCACCTTCCCAGCCGGTTTTGCATTTTATGCCAAAGTGATTATTGCCGCGCATCATCAGTTCGCTGGCGCCGGCTTCTGTTTCGAGTATACCTTGGCCCAGTGTCACAGAGGCAGGTACGCCAGATATTTTCTGCTCACTAATAGCAAACTTGTAGTACTGCTCTACATACTTTTTGGCACGTTCGGTATAGCCCTCCTGCGCGTCGGCCCGTGCCGTTGTTAACAGCGCCAGCACCATGCAGCATAGCACATATGTTCTTACCACCGTTTTTTTATTTAATACCAAAAGTTCCGGGTTTCAGACAAAAATACAATAACCTTCCTTATCTCTAAGTTAAAAGCTATTTATCTCGCAATTTCCTGGCGATCATTACTCCATCTCTTATGGGCACGAGCAGGTGCTCTATGCGGTCATCCGCCTTTATTTTCCGGTTGAAGCTGCCTATCGCCCGCGCATTTTTAGTTTGCTGTTCTTCGGGCAGTATCACTTCGCCATCATACAGCACATTGTCGGCCATTATGTAGCCACCCACCGGCACTTTATCAAATACCAGGTCAAAATACCGCTCATAGTTGCTCTTGTCGGCGTCTATGAATACCATGTCAAAAGGTCCTTCCAGCTCCGCAATAATATCTATAGCGCTTCCGGTATGTTGCGTGATCTTATCCTGCAGGCCGGCTTCTTCGATGTATTGTGCAGCCATATCATGCAGTTCCTCGTCTATCTCTATCGTGTGCACATGCCCGCCGTCCTGCAACCCCATAGCGAGGCATATAGCAGAATACCCGGTAAACGTCCCGATCTCCAGAACGATCTTCGGCCGTATCATCTTGCTCATCATCTGCAAAAAGCTTCCCTGCAGGTGCCCCGACAGCATCACAGCATCACCTCTTTTCAAATTCGTTTCCCGGTTCAGCTTCGCCAGCACAGGTAGCTCAGCGCTGGTGTGCTGCTCTGTATATTCATCAAGCTGCTTCGATGCAAGAAGTGTTTTCATAGGAAATACTAATACCTGTTTTTACAAATTAATTGATCAGTATGATGTAGAGACGGCATGCTTGCGTCTCCGTTATATGTGTACCGCGCCATTAACGCTGTTTTCCTCGTTCGTATTTCGTAGAGACGCCATGCATGCCGTCTCTACAACACATTTACCCCATCTGTTATTCTTACAATATTGGTTGGTTATCGGCACGTCGTAAGGTTAATACGTAACTCATTCTACTTCACCCTCTCCTTCGGAGAGGGCGGGGGAGAGGTCTCTCATTAAAAATTCGGCTGCAGTTTATTGTGCGTGTAAAACTCTTTTATATATGCCACCACTTCATCTGCTGTGTCAAATATCTTTATCATATCCAGGTCGCCGGGGCTTATGTTACCCTCGCCCGCATACATCGACTCCTGCATCCAGTGAAACAATCCATTCCAATAGGTAGAACCTACACAAACCATAGGCGTCTGGGTAAATTTACGTGTCTGTATCAGTGTGGCTACTTCAAAGAACTCATCCATTGTACCCCATCCGCCCGGCATCATAATAAAGCCCTGCGAATACTTGGTGAACATCACCTTGCGCACAAAAAAGTAGTCGAAGTTCATGAAGGTGTCCCGGTCTATGAATGGGTTGCTCGTCTGCTCAAACGGCAGATCTATGTTCAGCCCCACCGACCGGCCTTCAGCCATGTTCGCGCCCTTATTGGCTGCCTCCATTATACCCGGTCCACCACCGGTAATGATGCCAAAACCCTCTTCGGCAAGCCGGCGTGAAATATTCACCGCCAGCTCGTAATACTTGTGTCCCGGCTTGGTGCGCGCAGAACCAAATATAGAAATGCACGGCCCTATCTTGGCCAGCGTTTCAAATCCCTGCACGAATTCGGCCATTATCTTGAATATCTGCCAGCTGGAGTGGGCCTTGGTCTCCGTCCAGTCGCGCATTTTCAGTTCAGTAAGTTTGTCTTTCATTAATCAGGCATGGCGGTTGCAACATTGCCGCCTTTTTTAGAACATAAAAATAGAAGGAAAAATGTAAGAGAAGCGTTAATTATAAGTAATTCAGTGCCTATTTTATATCCATGAAAAGTATTAGCAGAGAACTTTAAAAGTGCATTACTGGTTGCTTCATCCAGTTTCAGCTTGCGGATGTACCATTCTGCGTTATTTGCCACATCCACCATTACGGTAATTATCAACGCCCCAATGCAGACCAGCGAGGGCAGTTTGCCGGCTATTTTCCGCCGGGTAATGATACCAAAGGTAAACAGGCCCAGCAGCGGCCCATAGGTGAAGCCAGCCATCTTTAGTAATATATCTATCAGCGATCCATTATCTACCGCCCGGAAGAAAAATACAAAAGCCAGGAAGATAACGGCAAACGCATTGTGAACAATCAGCCGTATATTTTTCTGCTGATTTTCGCTCAGGCCGGTCCTTTTTTTTAGGCCAATGATGTCTATACAAAACGACGATGTGAGTGCGGTAAGCGCGCCATCCGCACTTGGGAAAACCGCAGAGATGAGCCCGATCATAAAGCACACGGTGATGTAAAATGGCAGTCCGCTCTTTACAGCTATGAATGGGAAAATGTCATCGCCGGAGGTGGCAATTCCCTTTGCCGAAGCGTAGAGATATAGCAAGCCCCCCAGCAGAAGGAAAATAAAATTAGCTACCAGGAGTACAAAGCAGAAAGTCAGCATGTTCTTCTTGGAATCCCTGAGGTTGCTTACACTTATATTTTTCTGCATCATCTCCTGGTCCATACCGGTCATGGCTATTGTGATAAAGGCTCCTCCCAGTATTTGTTTCAGGAAAAAGTCTTTATTCTTCACATCAGTATTCAACAATGAAGTATAACCCTTTTGCTGCATTGCATGCCATGTGTCGCCCGGGCCAAGGTGCAGCAGGTGCATGATATAGCCAACGCATATAATAAGCGCCAGGAGCATAAAAGTGGTTTGCAGCGTATCTGTCCAGACAATTGTTTTTACACCACCGCGATAAGTATACAGCAGTATAAGTGCAAGTATAATAACGGCCGTGACCTCAAACGAAATACCAAGGTCGGTGAGTACAAATTTTTGCAGCACTTTTATAACCAGGTAAAGCCTTATAGTAGCGCCCAGCGTGCGTGAAAGAATAAAAAACAATGAGCCGGTCTTGTAGGCATTTGTGCCTAGCCGCCTGTCCAGGTAGCTATATATAGATGTAAGCTGCAACCGGTAGTATAGTGGCAGCAGCACAAACGCTACAACAAAGTACCCCAGCCAATAACCGATGACCACCTGGAAATAATTGAACCCTGCTATATGGCCTGTTGCATCGGCCAGTCCTACAGTACCCGGCACCGAGATGAACGTCATCCCTGAAAGCGATGTGCCGATCATCCCGAATGCCACCAGCCACCACTTGCTGTTGCGGTTGCCTATGAAGAACGACTCATTGGTAGAGTGCCGCGAAGTATAAAACGCAATGCCCAGTAATACCGAGAAGTAAAGAACAATAACAAAAAGCAATATCGCCGGACTCATGCTGCAAAATAAATAGACTTTAGCGGTATAGCGGAAGTTTTTTTCATGCAAACAGCGATAGATGTATAGGTACTCGTGATGGGTGCGTAACACACTCCCCTCCTTTTTTCAAGGAGGGGCCAACTGGAAACACAGCGAAGCAGTGTTTTCAGTTGGGGGTGGTTGGCTCGCGCAGTACAGGTAACACTACTTTTAGTTCATCAACAATGCCTGTTATACATCACCACCGCAAATGTAAAAACCCAGAACATAAAGGGAACAAGCACCAAACGCTGAAGCAGCCCAAACCAATGGCTATCTATCATGTGCAATGCAGGAATTTTTGTAGCGCAGGTAAAAATGATAAGGGTGACGGTGAGCAGTATACCCACAATGAGCGTCCATTTGCTGAAGGCATGCCACCCAGGCTCTATACGCAGGCGGCGGTAGCAAACAAGGCAACTGACAGGCATGAGCAGGAACACGATGCTGCCAGTAATGCCGTGAACCAGTCCATGCAGGCTTGCCTGTGCGGGCAGCGTGCCCATAGGGTCCATCACAAACGGGCCGGAAAGGAACATGCCTGCCGAAACTATACCCAGCAGCACCGGCCCGGCCTGCGATCTTTTCTCTTTCTTAAATGCATTGGCTACGCCCCTGGAGAATACCAGCATTAATATGCCGCTCACGATAAAGTTACTGATCTGCACCCAGCCCCGCGGGCCCAGCGACAGCGCGCTTACGTAAGTAGAAAGCGTACTATAGCCTGGCCTCAACCAGCCCTCAACCATGAACACAATAACAAACAGTGCGGAGCCAAAGCTACCGGCAAGCGCCGTATACTTAATGGTTTTGTTATCGTTCACAAACAGCTGTACCTGAATTTCGTGCCCCTTCTAAGGAAATGGGGTAAATTTATTCACTTTTGGCGGGTGGTAAAGGATCTGTGCTGAACATGTGTACCCACCAGGCAAAGCGCTATGATCACTGTTTCTTCTTCTTAACATATTTAACCGGTCCGGTATTATGCATGGCAACCGGAAACAGGGTATAACCATTGGTAGCCAATTGCATGATAAGCCCTTTCTTATAATACAAGTGGCCCAGACCTACTGCAATAAATGCCTTGTTGCTGTCTATGATTGTCTTTAAGGCGGGCATCCACCGGTCATTTCTTTGGTCTAAAGTTATGAGACTACTACTATCTTCTTCTATGGAAGATTTTGAAAATTTATAGTTAATTGTCAGATTCCTGTAGCTATTCATTTCATTAATATCGCACCACTTATGAACCGAATCTTTATAACGATCGCTGTTTCCCACCAGGTCTTTAATTTTCGCGATTGCATCCTCATCGTTCCTGACTCCCACATGCGAAAAAAGTGCATTGTCGAATGAGTCGTCTCTTTGTTCCAATCCGCACGATTTTTGCTTGAATGTAATTGCTGCATTCATAAGGTACTCATCCATGCTGCATACGTCATTCTCATTGTAAGTATGACATTCGCGCGAAGCCATTTCTAAGAGTAGAGCATAATATAACCATGAAGGCGGCATTTTTGTACAAGACGTCAGATAGAATAATGGGGTTGTTTGTTTTAAATAGCTTTTTATAACCCGGCGATCTGTTGCAGGCAACTTTTTAAACCAATTGTTTTTTTGAGCCACGAAACTATTATCTATCGATTCCCCTACAATGATGTTTGCCTGCCTACGTTTACCATTGATCGGTGCATAGCCGTCCACAAATGTGTTTCCGAAAATATGGCATGTGCCCAGTATGTAGGATGTGTCGCCCCTGGAATTGACAACGCCCCACATTACCGTATTGCAGCTATCGGGAAAAGATACCGGTTGCGCGAATGAGGGGAAAGTAAAAAACAATGCTATAAGCAGAACAGTTATTTTCATCCAAAGAGTTTGTCAATATTCGCTACAAAAAATAGATCGGGCGATTTATATCAAATAAAATTTCGTTAAATAACTTAAATCAATGCATAAAGAACCTATGCTACCTGCAAACAATAATGCGGTCCGATTCAATGTTCGCCCCATGATCGGCTGCAATGATTCGGCACGCCTATAACCGCGCACTTAAAACCCACCATTTCCACCAACCAGTTAACTTCGCACAAAACAGCCGACCACAAATGAACCGCATCGACCGCTTGTTCGGTATCACCACTATGCTGCAATCGAAGAAGTATGTTCCTGCAGAGAAGATCGCGGAGCAGTTCGGTATCAGTGTGCGCACCGTTTACCGCGATGTAAAGGCGCTATGCGAGCAGGGTATTCCCATAAG
Source organism: Chitinophagaceae bacterium (assembly GCA_947476485.1). Taxonomy (GTDB): domain Bacteria; phylum Bacteroidota; class Bacteroidia; order Chitinophagales; family Chitinophagaceae; genus Nemorincola. The sequence goes on along the minus strand of CANJQU010000014.1, from coordinate 37,766 downwards.
CTTCGAGCAGAACAGGGGCTACTTCCTAGTGCAGGGCTATTTTTTGCCGCCGGTATCTTTCACCCCCGAGGAGGCCAATGCCCTGCTGCTCATGGAGAAGATCATATATGGAGTGGCCGACAAATCCATCCATGCTCACTACACTACTGCGCTGCACAAAGTGAAGTCGGTTCTTCGCAGCCCTGAAAAGGACCGGATCGATCAGCTCAACAGCCGCATTAAGATAAGTGTATCAAAACACTTCTCCGGCAATTTCGACTACCTCGCTACGCTGCAATCTGCCATTTCAGACAGGCATATTATAGAGGTCGAGTACCGCAATAACAACAACATCACCACAGTGCGTCAGTTGGAACCTATTGGTCTGGTCTTCTACATGGCAGCTTGGCATGTTATCGCCTGGTGTCACCTGCGCAATGAATACCGCGACTTTAAGGTGGTGCACATACAACAGCTCAAAGCAATAGGGCTTCCATTTAAGAATACCCACATCTCTCTCAATGATTACATTGCGGGTCTTAAAGTGGAAGGCATCAACGTAAAATAAAAATATTTTTCGCGCAGTTTTCAGACTGCCATAGGGCTGTCAGTGGCCGGCTCTTCCTTTGTGTTATCAAAAGCAAACAAATTATGACAACGACACAAAGGTTACTCGCGCAGCTCGAACAGGAATCAGCCGCCACACGCAAAATGCTATCCGTAGTGCCCGACGGAAAATTCGACTGGCAACCACATCCCCGTAGTATGACCATCAGCAGGCTGGCCACTCACCTTGCAGAACTTCCCGGTTGGATAACCATTACGCTTACTACGGACGGGCTGGATCTCGGCAACAATCCTTTCGTTCCGCCATTGGTCAACAATCGTGCTGAGACGCTTGACTTTTTTGAGAATAAGCTGGCACAGGGTCGCACCTCATTGCAAAATGCAACAGACGAAGACCTGGCGCCCAACTGGACGATGCGCAACAACGACTATGTGATAAGCGTGCGGCCAAAAGAAGAAGTGATAAGTATGGCTATCAACCAGATCATTCACCACCGTGCACAAATGGGCGTTTTCCTTCGCCTGCTCGATGTGCCCATCCCCGGCAGCTACGGACCCAGCGCCGATGAAATGATGATGTAAGAATGATTTGATCCACTGATTTGTTCCGGATGCACCTAGCTGGTTTGCGTCCGGAACGATCATGTATACTGCACGCAAAATAATCCCACTACCTCAAAAGAAATTTACATCATATACCGCCCTTAGCATATCATATACCGTATTTGCGGCGGGTGTGCCAAAAGGGAAAAATAATCGCTCAAAACGGAGCTTTACGCCTCGAAGTAAACAAAAAACGATATTACCTATTTAGGGACGAGGCATTCCTGATCAAAGCCCTAAAGCAAACCCGAAATGCACCAACGTGGGCAACCCTGTAGGATAGGGGCTGTTTTTACCTTGCAGCACATCATACTGCACATCCAGTAAAAAGCTTGCTCTGCCACCCATCGGAAACTTATAACCACCGCCAACAAAAAGGCAGGTGTTGGTAAAGTTTTCTTTTAAAGTCGTAAGGGTTCCGGGATTAGGGGAATATGGGTCATAGCCCGGCACGCGTTGAAAAATGAAGTCGTATTCACCGATAGCGGAAACAAAAAAGTTCTTGTATACAAAAAAACGCGTCCACAGGCTCGGGTATACAATATGTTCCCGGTAAGTGAATAGCTTATTATTATTCGCGGGGTCACGGAATTGTGAATACAGGTAACCAACCCCCACTCCCGCAGAAAAACGATCTGTGATCCGGTAACCGACGATCGGCGAAGCGCCGGCAGCAATGAAGCCATCGCCAAAATTAAATGTAATACCACCGCCAAGAATCAGCTTGTCAGGGTCATACCCTTTCTTCTTTTTCTTCTTGGTATTTTTTTGATAACCTGGCTTGCCAGAACTGTTATACACTTCCTGCGCAGAAGCAGAAGCCATCCCCAGACCCAACAGCAAAACCAAAACAATATTTTTCATAACACCATACTTTCCCTCACGAAGTTAGGATAATTCAATATAGAACAAGATGTTCCCTGCATTTTATACATTCATTAAGATTTTACCCGGATTAAGTATCCCCTTCGGGTCAAACACCTGTTTTATCTGCCGCATCAATCCCAATTGCACCTCGTTGAATGCAATATCCATATACTCCTTCTGCACCAGCCCTATACCATGCTCACCCGATATTGTACCACCCATGCGCACAACCTCCCTAAACAACTTCCTGATTCCCTGCGGCAATTTTGTCTTCCAGTCCTCGTCACTCATATCGCCTTTTACAATGTTCACATGCAGGTTTCCATCCCCCGCATGCCCGTAGCATACCGACTTAAAACCATATTCTATGCCCAGTTCCTTTATGATCTTCAATAGCTCTGGTAGTTCAGCCCGCGGCACTACGGTGTCTTCTTCTTTGTATATCGAGTTGCTCTTTACAGCCTCGCCCACTTTCCGGCGCAGCGTCCACAGCATTTGTTTTTGCTCATGGGTGTCGGCAAACAGTATGTCGCCCACATCATATTTCTGCACGATCTCAGATATGGCATCAGCATCGCGGTACAGCTCTTCCATGTGGTTGCCATCTACTTCTATCAGCAGGTGGGCCGCAATATCATCAGGCAGGCTGATACCGGTCGACTGTACATACCGCATAGACCACTCCAGCGCGTCGCGCTCCATAAACTCCAGCGCCGAGGGCGTATACCCGCCCAGGAATATCGCATTCACCGCAGCACACGCCTCCACTGCCGACCGGAACGGCACCAGCAGAATCAGGTCGTGTTTCACAGCCGGTATCAGCCGCAACACGATCTTGGTAATGATACCCAGCGTTCCCTCGCTGCCCACTACCAGTTGTGTAAGATTATATCCGGTTGCATTCTTCAGCACATTGGCCCCTGTCCATATCACATCACCATTTGCCATCACCATTTCCAGGTTCAGCACATAGTCTTTCACCACGCCATACTTCACCGCCCGCGGCCCGCCACTGTTCTCAGACACATTACCGCCAATAAAGCACGAGCCCTTGCTCGCCGGGTCTGGCGGATAGAAAAGGCCATCCGCTTTAAGATGCTCCTGCAGCTCCTGTGTTATTACCCCCGGCTCAGTCGTCACCTGGAAATTACGTTTATCTACATGCAGTATTTTATTGAACCGCTTCATATCCAGGCACACCCCGCCAAACACAGGCAGCGCCCCTCCGCTCAGCCCTGTACCAGCGCCACGCGCGGTAACAGGTACCACCTGCTCATTGCAGTACTTCAATATCTTGCTTACCTGCTCAGTAGTACCGGGTTGCAATACCACTTCCGGCAGATAGTGCAGATCTTCCGTTTGGTCGCTGGCGCAGCGCGCCAGGTTCTCCTCATCAGCGAGCACATATTTCTCCTCAAGTATCGATTTGAAGAAAGAGACATCGGCGGCTGTTATTTTATTGAATGGCATACTGCAAAGATGGGAATTTTAAAGTACATGGAACACCACCGTAAGCTGCAAACTAATAGCAACCGCCAGGCAGCACACCCAACCGAAATACCATTTGATAGAAATAGCCGTACTACCCACGCTACGGTAGTAAAGGATCAGCATGGCAGCTACGGCCGCAATAAGAGAAACGAGAAAGGGATTTCCGGGTATCATGTTCCTTATGGGTGCGAAACAATAAGGAAGTAAAATACAAGAACCAATAAAGCAGGTGAACGCAATTCGTCGGATGAACAGCCATTTCTTATCTCCGAGAAACACCAACGCAGCAACTATCTGCAATGCCCACTTACCACCAGCTATGCAGCAGGACAGCAACATTTTCTGCTCATCGAAATGGTAAAGCGCGGTTCCACAGTATATGAACCACCATGTTATGACAGTGGATAAGAAAAAGTAAATGAAAGAGAGCGCTATGTTTCGGGAAGGCTTATGAATGAGCATCCTGTATAATTTAAGAAAGCTCAATGCCCTTGATTCGATTGAAATGCTTAACGTTAGTCGTTTTTAACGGGATATTATAAACGATACAAGTTGCGCCAATAAAGATGTCCCGAAATTCAATCATTTGATTTGTTTTTCTGAGCTCGTGGTAAATTTCGGACGCCTTAAGGGCAACTATATCGCTAAAGGGAATTACTGAAATATTTTTTGTGATTAGCTGAATATCATTTTTCTTTTCCTTAGTTGGTGCGCCCATGTATAATTCATACAAAGTAACAGCGGAAACATATAACTGACTTATGCCGGTAATCGAATACAAGATTGTTTTGGTCTTGTCTTTAGACCGCAGATGTTCTATAAAGACTCCCGAATCTACTACCATACCGGGGGCTGCCATTGATCAAACAGGTTTTTGTTTTCTTCAAATACCTTAAGGTCCTTCTTACTCCACACAGAAACAGAAAGTAGATGCTTTTTGTAATCATCTGTAGAGTTAGGCTTATGAGAACTTATTTTTTTGCTAAACAGGAAGTCAATAAAATCCTGTACCTCTTTTTTTTCAAGAGGGCCTAGAAGATCATATTTTAGGGTACTGTCCATTCGATTTTATTTTCTAGTTTCTGCTGCTGCAAAGATAGATAATATAAATAATATCGGACTTTTTCCATTGCCCGGATACACTTACGCCGAATCAAGCTTGCTATAACATAGGCAACTTTCTCAGTCTTTCCACCGCATCATTAAGCGTTTCTTCCTTCTTCGAAAAGCAGAACCTGATCAGCTTGTCATCGTGCTTGTTTTTATAGAACGCACTTACCGGTATAGTAGCCACGCCATATTCCCTGGTAAGCCACTGGGCAAACTCCATATCCGGCATATTGCTGATGCGCTCGTAGCTGGCCACCTGGAAGTAACTGCCCTTAGCAGGTTTATGTATAGTAAAAGGTGTGTCTTTTATGAGCGAAAGAAAGTGGTCGCGCTTGCGCTGCATGAGGGCATGTACCGGCTCAGCGGTGCCATGAGCAAGAATATGAGCAAGCGCATGTTGCGCAGGAGTATTCGTGGTGAACCCCACAAACTGGTGTATCCGGCGGAAGGCAACGGTAAAGTCAGGGGGAGCAATACAATAGCCCATCTTCCAGCCGGTGCAGTTATATACCTTACCAAAGGAGTAAAGCGCAAAGCTGCGCTGCCTCAGTTCGGGATGCTCCAATACACTATAGTGCCGCTCGCCATCAAACACGAGCTGTTCATACACTTCATCAGAGAGTATCACGATATTGGTATCTCTCACTAAATTGGCAAGTTCATCCCAGTCGCTCTTAGCCCATATTGCCCCCGTAGGGTTGTGGGGGGTATTGATGATGATCGCTCTTGTTTTTGGAGTCACTGCATCTTTAACCTTACTCCAGTCAACATGGAAGTCAGGAGCATGTAAAGCCACTGTTACAGCTTTGGCGCCGTTCATTTCTATGTTAGGGATGTAGCTGTCATACGCGGGTTCCAACACTATCGCTTCATCTCCTGGTTGCAGCACAGCGGTAAACGCAGTATAGATGGCATAGGTAGCTCCCGGTGTCACCGTTATTTCTGTATCGGCATTAATATCCACGCCATAGCGCTTCTTAAAGTTTGCCGCTATTTCCTGCCTCAGTGCCGGTAGGCCCGGCATTGGTGCATATTGGTTAAAGCCGTTACGTGCTGCATCACCAAGCGCAGCAGACAGCGCCTCATCTATATGAAAGTCAGGAAAGCCCTGGGAAAGGTTAATGGCGTTATGCTGAGTTGCCAAAGCCGACATAACCGTGAAAATGGTCGTTCCGGAAGCAGAATGTTTAACCCCAAACCCCTGAAGGGGCTTTCCCTCGTTGCCTGTCCCTCGTTCCCGGGCATTACTCATGTTATCAGCCATTTTTCTGTTTTCTAAAATGATCTTCTATTCTATTTACAACTGAATCGAGATGTTTTTCAACTTAATTATTCGTGAAACGCAAAAAGTGAATGCCCGAAGCCTCAAGAAATGTTTGACGCTCCATATCATTAATCGCAACCTCACTATCGGCACGTACAGCACCATCTACCTCAATGATCAGTTTCAATTCATGACAATAAAAATCCGCAATAAAGGAAGCAATTGGATGCTGTCTTCTGAATTTAAACCCTAACGGTCGCTGCTTTAAATAACCCCATAATACTAACTCAGCATTGGTTGGATTGTATCTTAAAGACTTCGCATTTTCAAAGATCAGATTAGAAGCCCCCAAAAACATTTTCTTCTCCATACAAACAAAGCAATATGCTAAATTATATTTCCAAGCTGATATTAAGAACAATAGCTAAATGCATGGTTCCCCCTTCAGGGGGACAGGGGGTTATAAGTACTTATCCCCCTTATTCCTCTTCACCTCAGCTACGTATTCCTTTATCTGCTGTTCCCTGTTTCGTTCACAGATCAGCAGTATATCCGGGGTATCTACAACGATGAAATTTTCAAGACCCTGAAGTACCACTAGTTTTTCGTTAGGCGCTTTGATCATGCACTGTGAGGCATCTATAACCATTACGTTGTTGCCCAGCACGGCATTGCCCAGGTAGTCCTTATTGCAGTTGTCATAAGCCGACTCCCACGTGCCTAGATCGCACCAGCCAAAGTAAGATGGGATCACATATACATTCCTTGCTTTCTCCATGATACCATAGTCAATGGAAATATTGGTGCAGTGCGGATAAAGCTTGGTAATGGCATCGTGCTCTGCGGGTGTATTGTATACACCGTTGGCCTGCAGGAAAACATCGTTCATTTCCGGCAGGAAATGTTCCAGCGCTTCCATTATGGTATTCACATTCCATACAAATATGCCGGAGTTCCAGAGAAAATCCCCGCTTTTCAAAAAAGTTTGGGCAAGCTCCAGGGATGGCTTTTCGGTAAATGTCTTTACCCGGTAGCTCTTGTCCACTTCCTGCTCCTGGTCATATTGTATGTAGCCATAACCAGTATCAGGGCGGGTTGGTTTGATGCCCAGGGTAAGCAGGCATTTATGGTGCGCCACAAAATCCAGCGCCTCATGAGCGGTGCGCTCAAAAGCATGCTCGTCCATTATCAGGTGGTCAGCCGGCGACATAATGATGTTCGCCATAGGATTTAGCGCCATTATCTTATGTGCAAAGTAAGCGGCACAGGGCGCAGTATTTTTCCGGGAAGGCTCACTGATAATATTGTGATCATTCAGTTCCGGTATCTGTTGCTTCAGCGTGGTTATATATTGCTCATTGGTAATAAAGTAGATGTTCTCCTTAGGGCAAATATGTTTGAAGCGATTGTAAGTCCACTGTATCAGCGAACGGCCGGTGCCCAATAGGTCAAGGAATTGTTTAGGATGGTGGGTACGGCTTTCCGGCCAGAACCTGCTGCCAATACCACCTGCCATTATAGCTACGTAATTATTTTGGATGCCCATTTTTAAGTCAAAAGTTAAAAGTCAAAAGCCGAAAGTGAGTATATCAATAAAACCCGCACATCTTGCTTTTTTTGCTTTTTGTTTAATGATAAGAAAGGATAAAAATAGGACAATAAGCGCAGTATTAAAAACATACGGCCGGGGACACCCCAGCCGTAATAATATCGTTTCAAATCCAATAAATACTCATTTAGAGCAACTTTTTGCTTTTGCCTTTTACCCTTTGCTTTATTCCGCTTCTGCCACCACTTCCTTTACTTCGGGTATCATTCGCTTCATCATACCTTCTATGCCTGTTTTCAGGGTGATCATAGAAGAGGGGCAACCGCTGCATGAGCCCTGCAGCATCAGTTTCACTGTGCCATTATCAAATCCCTTGAAGCTTATAGCTCCGCCATCCATTTCCACGGCTGGTTTCACGTAGTTCTCAAGTAGTTCTTTTATCCTTACAACAACGTCTTCATCGCCGGCGCTAATAACATGAGTATCAGGTTTTATCACCACCTGGTCTTCGTTGATCACTGCTTTTCCTTCTTCCAGGTACTCTTTCAGAAACTGGCGTATAGATGGGATCACATCGTCCCAGTTTGTTTCAGGGGTTTTGGTGAGCGTAACAAAGTTGCTGGCGATAAATACGCTCCTGATAAACGGGAAAGCGAACAATTCCTTTGCCAGCGGAGATGGCGCAGCAGAAGATTCATCGGGGAAATCAATACTCTTGCCGGGATACAGCAGCTTATTAGCCACAAACTTCATAGTCTCCGGGTTCGGGGTCATTTCGGTATAAATACTCACAATCGTGTTTCCTGTCTTCAGCATCGCAATGATATTTAGCACAAAAATACTGAAATATGCTTTGCAAGCTGATTATTTATACCAATACACATAGTGGCTAAATCAATAATGGAGAGCCGGTCTGTGGCAGATGACAATTTAAAAACCATTTTTGCAGATTCTTTAATAATCAAAAAAATTATTCTTGGATTTTATTTTAGCTGAAGGGGAAACGCTATCTTATAGATAATTCATTACCTTCATATTAAATAATTGGTATTGAACAATGACCCGTAAAATATGTGTCTACAGGACATGGGTGCGCAACTTCACCCTCTCCTTCGGAGAGGGCCGGGGAGAGGTCCCTTGCAGCATAGGCGGTGGGCAAGGAAACACTGTGGCCGCAGGCACTAAACACTCCGGCATCTTCAGCGGTTTTGGCAATACCGTCTCCGGCTCTTGCTCTGTAGTACTCGGTGGTCTCAATAACAGCGATGGCGGCTTCCCTAATACGGCTGTTTTTGGAAATACTTTAGTGGCATCTGTAGATCCTGCTACTATGGGCGTACCAAGCGCATTTTGGGTGGACGAACTTGTTGCGATAAATATTCCAGATGTTGCCTCATACCTTTCTCTTCCCGCAGGTGCGATATACTCAATAACCAGAGGTACAGGACCAGGTTCGAAACAATTATTTGTTGTATGATAATTAATAAATGTATTAATCAACGCTGATTATGTGAAAATGAAACTGCCCGTAAAGTTTTTTCTTTTATTTTTCTCAATTGCATGCAGCAAGTTGAATGCCCATGGGCAAACTATTACAACAATTGCTGGTGGCGGTAGTAGTATGGCAGATGGCGTGTCCGCTACAGTTGCACAAATAGGATTGTTTGGCGGGCTTGCCGTGGATCAGTCCGGCTACATATATATAGCTGCTGGTAACTATAATAAAGTAAAAAAAGTTGATCCTGTAACTGGCATAATTACAACAATCGCAGGTACTGGAATAGCTGGTTATAACGGAGATGGAATACTTGCCACAACAGCACAACTTAACCATGTTTCATTTGTAGCGGTAGACAACGCGGGTAATGTATATATAAATGATGCTCTAAATTGGCGCATCCGCAAAATAGATGCTAGCACTGGGATAATCAATACTGTTGCAGGTACGGGCGTTTCTGGCTTTAGTGGGGACGGACTACCAGCTACTACATCCAAAACCAGCGATGGGGCACAAGGTATTGCGGTAGATAATTTAGGTAATCTTTATATAAATGATGGCGGGAGCTACAGAGTAAGAAAAGTTGATGCATCTGGCATTATGACCACAATTGCCGGCACAGGGATCGCTACAAATACCGGCGATGGTGGTGCTGCTACAGCAGCTACAATAAGTGGCATGTTTGGCGTTTGTACGGACGCTTTAGGAAATATTTATTGTACAGATAGTTCTGCATCCATTCGTAAGATAGACGTATCTACGGGTATTATTAGTAGAGTTGCAGGCACCGGAGATAATATTGGTAGCCCATATTTGGGAGATGGCTTACTTGCTACCAACTCACGTATTGCTCCGCTTGGAGTCGCCGTTGATGGTAGTGGAAGCATTTACATTGCAGATTATATGAATGAACGTTTAGAAAAAGTAGATATTTCAGGTATTATTCATACTATCGCTGGCACCGGGGTGGCCGGTTTTAGTGGTGATTCAGGCCCGGCGACAGCGGCAAAACTTAATTGGCCTCAAAATGTAGCATTGGATAATTGCGGCAATTTGTATATTGCCGATAAAAATAATCAAAGAGTACGCAAAGTCACCTACCCATCCACTCCCATCACGCTCACCAATGCCATTTCCACACTTATAGCCACCGCCTGCGCAGGCACACCAGCCACCTTTACTGCTGCCGCTGCCGCGAGTAGTGGTGCTATCACTTACCAATGGTACGTAAATGGCAGCCCGGTAGCAGGCGCAACAGCCAGCACTTATACCTATGCCCCGGCAGATGAAGACAGCATACGCTGTGTAGCTACGGCCACCAGCCCCTGCACCAGTGCGGTTACCAGCAGCAATAGTATCATTATGTCTGTGCTGCCCGTCACCACACCTACTATCTCGGTCACTGCGCCGGCAGCAGCCCCGGTAGGCAGCATAGTCACCGTCAATGCCACAGTAGCTGGCGCAGGTACCGGCTATGCGCTTAACTGGTATAATAATGCCGTGCTGTTCAGCACCACCGCTGTGCCCACCACCACCTACACCAAGCCCTCCGGCACAGACCATATCACCGCCACAGTGCTGCCCGGAGAGGGGTGTTATGATAGTACTATGTCGGCGGTGAGTACGGTTACGGCAAGTACAACAGGCATCACCCCCTCTTCGGAGCCTGCACTGAGCGGCAGTCGAAGTGGAGAGGGCCGGGGAGAGGTCTATCCCAATCCGGTAAAAAATGAGCTGCATATTGATAACATTACAAGTCCGGCAGACTATAGAATACTGAGCGTGGTCGGTACTCCCGTTCAGCAAGGTATACTGCAGCAAAGCTGCAATACCATCAGCATAAAAGAACTTCCGGCAGGCATCTACCTGTTGGAGTTAACTGCCGAAGAAGGACAGAGAACAATAAACAAGATCATTAAACAGTAACCCACAAAACAAGCCTCGGTCTTTGTGGTAGATACTATATAGACAAACCCTTCGGTGCTATAACTAAATGGTGTTGGAGCGTGTTATTTTGCTTACTACCTTTGTCTCAGATTTCACCGTTTTCCAGCGTTCTCCTCTTCTTAGCATGCTCGCTCCATTTGCGATTTTCACAAGAAAATATTACCCACGTTAAAAATAATTAGATATAAAGTGAGTAAGAAATGAGCAATAGTGAGCAAGAAATGAGCAACGATTTTTACTTAGTTTATTGATTATCAATAGAAAGTAGTGCAACAACGTTTTTTTTCCGAAAACTGAGCAATTTTTCCCAAAGCGCCTCTTCAATAAATTCCACCTGGCTGGCCCCTTCGGTTGGAACGATTTTATTCTTAGTAATAGGAACAACCATTCATATGAAAAAGATACTGATAATATTAAGTGTTTTACTCACAACCACGCTCCATGCACAAATACGCCGGGATACTGCACTGACGCCACCGCCGCCTGTCTATAATCCCTTCCAGCTCCCGAATTATCATCAGAACAATTCTATGTTCAGTAATAACGCCATGCAGACCAACCCGCCCCCGAACCGCACTGCCGGCCCATATACGGGCAATGCAAACTACGCAGACCCCACCAGAAGCATCCCGGCCCCTACCAATTATAATAATGTCCCTGCTCCCGGGCAACCGATTCAAAATAAATAAGCGACATAAAGCCTTGATCCATATAATATCAGGCTGTAATTTTTTCATCATGCGATCTTTATATTTCCGTTAACGTGCTGAGGGTACGGTTTTGTATACAATAGGGATGAACAAGCATTGTGAACAAAAAAACAGAAGATCATGAAAAAGATACTAATAGCACTGGCAGTGAGCGGATTTGTTTATTGCAGTGCAGAAGCCCAGACAAGCAGCAAAAAGAACTGTGGTATAACTCAGGATCGCGTTTGCAGGAAGTCATCAGACAATAGCATATCCTGTTATAAAACCAAGTATGCGGAAAATTTCAAAGTATGCAAGGGTAATTCCGGCTATTATATTTGCTGTCAGACTCCAGAGGAGAACAATAGCACCCATCCCCGCGGAACAACCGTAGTGGTAAACCAATTCAGGGATTATGATAATGAGGAACAGCAGTACCAGAACTCGGCGACAAAGTTCGTGGCGCCTGTGTCACAATCCGGCGCTCAGTATAGCGCAAATGCAGCCAGCTCCTATGAAGGGTATTACAATAACCCTAAAGGTAAAATGAAAGTGTGCTATGGCGGTGACAATGTAGCCAAACTGACCCGCGCCCCATGGGACGGTTGCCCAAGCCCTGAAAATGATGGTCCCGAAAGAAACAATCAGCGTAATGTGAACGTAGTAACCGGGCAATAGTATATAGTATAATGTATATTTTAGTGGTTAAATGAAAGGACGCCGTGGAATTATATTCCAGTGGCGTTCTTGTTTTAGCACAAAAAAGGCCTGCGTTTCATAGATTTGCAAAACGGATTCTAATAATTGGAGTATAAAACACGAACGATGCAAAAGATATTGATAGCGGCTACTATACTAAGTCTCATTTATGTTGATGCGATGGGAAAAAGGCCATCGGCCAGTATTGCGGTGCGGAAGAAGGCTGCAAAGGACACGGTCGTATGGAATTTCAAGGTGTGTAAAAACGATATTGGGTACACAGTGTGCGGGCAGCCCGTAGCGGAGCATAACACCACCTATCCCTTGCCGCCACACGGGCCTGAATATCAGCCTGACTATGAAAAGGACCGGGCTACGCCAATAGTGCTCAGAGGTATACCTGCCGTCCCAAAAGTGAAATTCCCCTACGATCAGGAGAGCCCGGAGACTCAATCAGGAGAATGGGTAGGCATCTGCTCATGGAACGGACTGTGGTAAGCAATTCTAAAGCTCCCGACACTAAGCCGATTCCGAGGTTTCTTCCTGCCTTAACCATTTTTTCTCGTTGGAGTGTACCACAGAAACTTCAAGATTATATCTCGTTTTGAGATATGCTGCCAGTTGGTTTGCTGCATATACCGAACGGTGCTGGCCGCCAGTGCAACCAAATGCCACACTCAACTGCTCAAACCCCCGTGCTATATAATCATCCACATTGATGGACACCAGTGAATAGACATAGTTCATAAAGTCCGGCATTCTTGTTTCGCGCTCCAGGAACTGGCGTACCATTTCATCCTCTCCGGTCAGGAATTTGTAGGCTGCATATCTGCCAGGGTTTAAGAGACCCCTGCAATCGAAAATGTAGCCGCCCCCGTGTGAGTTGGGCTTTGGCATACCGGTCTTGTAAGAGAAACTACTGATCTGAACTTCCAGTTTGGGCTTCTCCGCACTGGACACAGTCGTATACCTATCCTGCATTTCCGGTGAGGACAATTTCTCGAGCAAAGAACGTAGCTCGGGATAAGATGGAGTCTGCGGGTGATCTGAAAGAAAAAGCTGCAGGTTTTTAAGCGCAGGGCCAATGCTGGTAATAAAATGGGCCTTGTGCTGGAGCAGGCCACGGAAACCATAAGAGCCGAGCACCTGCAACAAACGCACCAGTACAAACTGTACATACCCGCGCCTGAAGTGTATCTCGTCCATACGCGATACGTGCAGGTCGTTGAGGCTGCTGATATATCCATTGAGCAGGTCTTCTTTCCAGGCACCGGGCAACTGGGCCCGTGCCTGCCACAGCAGCGATGCTATGTCGTACTGAGGTGGGCCCTGCATGCCGCCCTGGAAGTCTATGAAGTAGATCTTATTTTCATGCACCATTATATTGCGGCTCTGGAAGTCGCGATACATGAATGTTTGCGGCTGCACACGACCCAGGTCTTTGCTGAGCAACTCCATCTCACTCATCAGCAGCGAACGGTCATATGGAATGTTCTGCAGGTCTGCAAAGTAGTATTTGAAGTAAAGCAGATCAGCCATGATCGCTTTCTCGTCAAACTGGCGGGAAGCGAAGCATTGTTTATAGTCGGCATCGCGCCCTGCTATCCACTGCACCTTGGCGAGTTGTGCCAGGGCTTTGTGGTATAGTTTGCGAACGGGTTCTGTGTAGCCCTCTTTTGTCACCAGGTCGAACAAAGATGTCTTACCCAAGTCTTGCTGCAGATATGAGCGGCGGTCTTTACTCGTCTTATATACTTCTGGCACATTAATCTGGTGCTTGCGAAACAACTCAGTGAAATAGAAGTAGGTATTGTTTTCAGCAACATTGGTATTGTAGGTGCCTATTACAGAGGTTTTTCCGGCTGTAAGGCGGTAATAACGTCGGTCGGAACCAGAAACAGCAAGCGCTTCAATGGTTTCTGCCTTCTTTTCAAAGTGCTCTTCAAACAGCTTCTCTAAAATGCCTGTGATCTGTACTATGGATTTATTGTGTGTTATCATTTACCTCTGGTTATTTCTTTCGGTTCGCCTCGCTTCCCGGATAATCAAATAAAATTACTTCTCTTTTTGCTGTGGAAAAATTATTCCAGTGTGCTTCTTCTGTTTTTGCTGCTACTACGCCGCAGGTAGGCATATTATCTATTCTGAACTGATCCGACAACTGGTTAACGAATTCTGTGATCCCCGGATTGTGTGCCACGATAAAAACAGTTTTCACTGAATCCTTAAGATCATGTATCACTTCCTCAAAAACCGAGGGTATGCAATGATACAATTTTTCTTCCCATCTGATATTATCCGCATCATAGCCTACTTCCTTCGCCACACGTTTGGCTGTTTGCCGTGTTCTTTTGGCGCTGCTGGCCACTATCAGGTCGGGGATCACATTCAGCTTTTTCAGCTTTTCGCCCATTGCAGGCGCTTCCTCTTTTCCCCGGTCGTTCAGTGGCCGCTCAAAGTCGCTCTGCAGCGGATTCGCCCAACTGCTTTTGGCATGCCTTATCAATACTATTGTCCGTTGCATAAAAATCCCAGTCCCACACATGCGGGACTTGTCCTGTTATTTGATATAGTTAACAAACCTCTTTTTTCAAGCTTCATAATACTACCTGGGGATTTCGCATTCATTCTGATTCCACTCATGCACCGGATAAAAGGGATGTCAAAAGTAGAAAGTATTTAGTTGTTATCTGGTGATTTTTTCTGCAAAAATTATTTTTCCGAGTTCCATATAAGCTGTTCCAGATCTTTGCGGCTGGTGATCAGGCAAGCGCGATACTGGTCGGTATATGTCCATTTTTTTGCTATGGGATCATATCTTTCCGGAACTGCGCTCCACAACACTTTTTTATCGTTGTTCACTATAAAAACTTTCGGATAAGGTAAACCCATCATTACCAGCATGGTCTGATCGGGGAGTTCAGTAACCGACCCCCCGGAAACAAAGCGTGTATTTCCAATGGCCGCGGCATCCTGCGGCTCAACAGTACATTGGTATTCCCATATTTTTTTCAGCTCAGTTTTTCCAGGGCCTGGTTCCTGCAACTTGACAATGGTTGGCAATGATGTAGTACATGAGTTGTTGTTGAACAGGTACAGATAACCATTTTTGGAAAGCTTGCAGGAATGCTGGCCACAAAACAGGCTGTTTTCCATATGCGTGGTACCAGGCTTGTATACGGTTCCGTATGTAGCCAGTACCTTTCCTTCGGGGTATTTTATCTTAATGATGCGGCTTAAGTTCCTGACGCTCATATAGATGATCTTATTTTTTTCATCGAAAAAAAATGAATTTTCGTGCAGGTCATAGTCCAGCGGGTTGCAGTCAACAGTCCGGCGCAGGCGCAAGTCTGATCCATTTTCATACTGCAGGCCATTCCATTGCCAAACCGGCCGCGAATGCTCATCGAATTCCATGATGTTGCTGTACCGCCTGCTGCGGAAAAAGCCTGCGCTGTCATAAATATATTGCCGGATACTGTCCTGGATCACGGGCTGCGATTGCCCGGTGCGATCTTCGTATACCAATCCCATATAGTGGCCATTAGCAAGGTGAGTAAACTCATGGTGCATTACAGCCGGTTCGCGGTTGGTATATTGCCACAGTATGCTGCCGTTATAGTTGATCTCGTAGGGATGGCTGCCGGTAAAGAAAGTAATAGTGCCGCGAGGGGTGAGCTTCATGTCGCGCGATGCAACACTTTTGTTATCCGTCTGCTCGGTACCAGGCAGGAACCATACCGGGTTGCCTTTCATATCATAGAGCACCCTGTTGCCGTCGATGAATACATAGGCGTCTTTGTATGTTTCCGCATTTTTGATCACCCTTAGCCGGGTCATGGCCGGATCTACATCTGCGGTCATCTTCACACTGAAATGATGAAACTCACTTTTTGCCACAGCATTGGCAGCATTATAAGAAACGACGCGCCATGTGTATGGTGTTCCGAAAGAAGGTACTTCGGTAATGATCTTGTGATCCGTGATCGTTATTGACTTCGCAATGTTCTGTTCAAATGTGCTTTCAGTAGTGTGCGTGCCCTTGGCTATTTCGATCTTGTTCTTTACAGTTCCGGCAGGAACAGGGAATTGAAAACCAATGAGCCGGTAGCAGAGCTTATACCCTTCCCGCGGGAATAGCTGTGCACTTAGCTGGTTATATGAGCTAAGAAATAAAAGGAAAAGGACAAAAAGTTTACGCATGGTTTCGGGATAGCAAATATAAATTAAATAGGCATTTCTCAGACCCATAGACATTAATGTCACGGGAAAACACATTTCCTGTGTAATTAACGCAAACGAACAAAAATCAATTTACGGCCCCGGGGGTTGCTGCCACAGCTAATGCGTGGTATTCATCAGGGATCAGGGTTGCTTATAGAATTTCAGCTCGAGCTTCTCTCCGTCAAACACTGCATAACTGTCATACCGTATCCAGTCGCCAAGGTTCACGTACAGGCTGTTTTGGGGCAATGGGTACTCAATGGCGATATGCCGGTGGCCAAAAATAAAGTAGTCGAAATGTTCATGATTGAGCTTATCGAGGCAAAACTTCACCAGCATTTCTTTCTCCGGACCAAGGAATTTTTTTTCCGGCGCATCGGCATGTTTAGGGCCCAACTTGCTGAACCAGCTTGCAATGCCTACTCCCGTATCCGGGTGCAGACGGCGGTACATCCATTGTAAGACAGAGCTGCTCAGCACTTTTTTCAGAAATTTATAACCATGGTCGCCTGGCCCGAGACCATCACCGTGGCCAATGAACAACTTCTTGCCGTTGAATTCCCTTGTGATCGGTTCGTAATGCACAGGGATGTTAAGCTCTTCTTTGAAGTAACCCATCATCCATATATCGTGATTGCCGGTAAAGGCTTCTATCTGCATGCCGCCGTCGCTAAGCTCTGCCAGCTTGCCCATGAAGCGGTTGTGCCCCTTAGGTATCACATTCTTGTACTCGAACCAGGTATCAAAGAGATCGCCTACCAGGTATAGTATCGCAGCATCTGCCTTTATCTCATCCAGCCATTGACATATGCGCCGCTCGCGTGCTATGCTGCTGGCGCGGTCGGGTATACCCAAATGAAAATCGGAAGCGAAATAAATTTTTTTACCCTTTGGTAATTCCATGCAGTTTTTAAGAAAGGTAAAGTTAACTGAAATGGATAATATTGGAGGGGCGTATTAATCGCCCTATGTAACATCACGGTCTTCTTTCTCTACCTGACCTTTAAATGCTTGTATTTATAGGCAATGCAAATGCCACACGACAGGTAAGTTGTCCTGATAAATAGTTCCTTGCGGTTAAGGGCATAATTTATGTGGCCCTGAGGCTTGCTCACATAGCCGGGTATAAAACTAAACTCCTCGAAAAGGGAGTAGCGATAGCGCCCTTTAGCAGCAAAGCACTCGCTAAGGCTAAACTGGAACCCGAGTATCAGGTTGGAAATGCTATTTTCCGTGTTTTCTTTAGTACTTGCCAGGTACGAGTAAGGATTGTTGCCAGTAAGCGGGTTGCCATGTGTTGTAGTGGTGGAGCCAAGCACAGTTGTTTGCTTGCCACCAAGTAATTTGCCTGCTCCGAAAGAAAGGGCCGCCTTTATATTTTGTCGTCTTCCGATAGCGATCTCTGTTTTTGGAGAAAGGTATAAATAGGTACTTTTTTGATTCACGCTCAATGCTTCTAAAAAGGGTGTACTGCCAAGATCAGCTATTTTTTTTGTGAACGAATATCTCTCAATCCTCATTGCTGCACCCACTGCAAGACGATCAGATAGTTTTCGCAAATAGTAACCTTCGCATCCTGGGGTTGGTACTATTGCTTTCAAATAAGTAGGGGAAAAGCCAACACCTGCTTTGAAACCAAGAATGTTTTGCGCCCGGCAATTACAGACGATGAAGGATAATAACGTTACAAGGATAGGTTTCATATTACCAGGCTAACGGATACTAAAGTGATATATTGCGGACACTCCACAGTTTGTAAAATTTTCGATGACAAATGTTTTTGGTATGTTATTTGCGTAACTTTAGTTATCAATTAAAATTTATTCTTTTCAAATGCAGCATAAAATGGTTTGTGCCGTAAGGAGTGGGGGTGTATATGCTATTTTTCTTGTTTTTTTTATTTGTGCGCAAGCTACTATCGCGTCCGCTAAGGATGCCAAAGAAGGCGCAACTGTAAAGGCTGCCGAAGCAGTAGCTGTCACCAGTACGGCTGCTGAGTTTCAGTGGAACGAGCACAGCAGGTTGTCGTGGGACGACTTCAAGGGCAATGTTCAGCCGGAAACGGAACGAAGCGCGGCTGCTACACATTGCGGAATCGGCTTCCGGACCAAAACGGATTGTCCCGGTGGTAAACCAAAGGTTGTTGTATACAACACCTTCTATACCTCGAAATCGTGGGTACGGCCAGACGCTAAAATGCCCGAAATACTTGTGCATGAACAAGGGCATTTTGACCTGTGCGAGATATACACCCGCAAGCTCAGAGCCCGCATGGAGCTGTTCGATTTTAGCGCTGCCGATGTTCGCACGGCCCTGATGAACATATATGACGAGGTAAGCCGCGAATATGAAAACAGGCAACAGGCTTATGAGCAGGAAACAGTACATGGCACAAACTTCACGCAGCAAAAACGCTGGAGTGAAATGATGTCGGCCCAATTATAAAAAGCTTGATTGTTATTTCTTACGGGGCAGGAAGCGGCACGAAAATCCTAAACTGAATATTGTATGATTATCATATCCGGCATCGCCATAAAGGCTGAATTTGTGGGAGATGTAGTAGCGTGCACCCACTTTTAGCGTCAGGTCTGTTGTACGGTCGTTTCTTATAGCCAGGCTGTCGCCCTGCGGATATCCGTTGTGACGGATGTTATTAATCGAGAGCCCGATACCAACAAATGGATCCAGCCTTTTCACCTTTATCACATTGCCGAGGTGGTAGTACGCTGCCACCCCGCCACTGAACGATCGAAAAGCATTTGTTCTGTTGCGTAAAAACGGTCCGTTATTACCTGCATACTGCTGGCTGAAATTGTATATAAAAGCATCATAGCAAAGCGTTGCTGCCAGGCCTATGTTCCGGGTCAAGCCATATTCTGCCTTAAAATAGATAGGAACAAACCCCGAGGTGTTGTTCTTAATGAAACCTGCAGGCAGGGAATAATTGGTCCGGTAAGCATCAATAAAGCCGAAGGATATTGATGGTGTTATTGATCCCTTCTCATAGTATGCCTGAGTACCAGCGCCTTTGGAGGTAGTGTCATGTTGCGCCCATACCGTGATGGCGAAAACAGAGAGTAAAAGAGTAAGACAGGTCTTCATATTATCAGCAAACTAACAAAATAAACGGTAAAATCCACTGAAAAATTACATCATGGGAAAATAAAAGCAGAATAAGCGCCCTTTATCGTCCCGGGTAGAGACATTGCTGTTGCAACGTTTCCGAATAATGTCCCAAAACAAACAACCCCCGGCATAGCCAGGGGTTGTTCAATATTTATCAGACAAGAATGTTATCACTCATCTTCGTCCCTGTTCCTTTGTTTCTTCTTTGCTTTTGGAGCAGCATCATCTTCATCTTCCATGCGATCTGCTTTCCTGCGGTGAACTTCATCACCTGGCTCGTGGTGGCTATGCATTTTGTGACCGCAATTGAAATTTTTGCTGATACCAAAATTCATTGTATGACCGAAAGTCAGATTGAATGTGTTAGTGCTGTAAGTAGCGTTCTGAATTTTGTCAGTGCTATAGTTAAGACCACCGATCGAAAAATTCATGCAAACACCACGGCCGAAATTGACACCTAATGCAGGATAGAAGCCTACATATACACCGTTGTGCTTGTTGGTAGCTGGATTACCTTCGTTAGTATGGTAACCGCCAGCGTAATCAAAATCGAACTGGCCAAACCAGAAGAAAGTTTCGCTCTTGCGGATATAATGAGAATAACGTGCAAACGGGCCTACCCTGTACAGGTTGTCAGTGTTCTTAACACCAGCGCTGTCCTTAGTTGCATGCTGTCCCCAGCTTATTGCCAGACCTAAAGTCCAGTTGTGGTTAAACTGATAACCAATACCAGGAGATGCATCCCAGTCTGTGATTTTCATTAACGATGCTTCCCGTACAGATGACAGGTTTACATCGCCATACAATAAGATACTTTTTGGTTCCTGGGCGTTAGCTGTTGCGAAAGTTCCCGCAGCTACTAATAAAGCGAGGATCAGTTTTTTCATACAGAGTGTGTTTTATTTAGACATGCAAATATAATCGGCATTTTTAGAAAACCATAACTTTTGCGAATAATTTTAATGTATATATAAACTGCCCCTGCGTTGAATGAAAGGGTTTTACTTCTTCCTATAGGTATAGGTACCGTAGATCATGGGGCAAAAAGCAGGATTCAGGCCATACTCGATATTGCTCTTCCATTCGGTATGAAATGAGCTCCTGTGGGCCATATAGGGCACTCCGTAATTACGTGCAAGCCCCAGTACCTGGCCGTTATGATCTGTAATCTCAGCATGCTTACTTGAAGTCAGTGCCTGTTCATTATTTCCATGGCCGGCTATCCACTCCACCGAAATATATACACCGCCGGATACAGGTATCCGCTTGCTGCTCATATCTACTTTCACCCATTCATTCCCTTTGCTGGCGTGTACGATCAGGTTACTGTCGGTCAGTTCACGCGCAGGCAGGTGGGTGGCAGGATCCTGCTCGTAAACATGTATCCTGAACTTTGTATCCGGTACTCCTTCTTTGGTGATGAAAACAAATATCTCTTTCAGTATGTTTTTATTGATGCGGTCCGCATGCAGGAACACGGCGTCTTCTTCACCATATTTCTGATAGCAATCAGATATGTGCCGGAGCTTCCTTTTACCCAGGTATCTTTTTTTCAGCTTACCGGTTTCTGCAGTCACCACCACCTCCTTCAGATTCGTCGCCTCCTTTTGCATATCTATGATCATGGAGTCTTTTGTAAACTGATCAGCCGTTATCTCCCTCTTCGCAAAGCCAAGGCTGTAGAAGATAAATGCCTTAGCCGAATCAGGGTTTGCGGTGAATGAGAACCGTCCGTCCTCATCGGTATATACTCCTTCATTCCTGTCTTTAACCTTTACTACGCAAAAGGGTATGCCTTCTTTCTTGTCTTTGTCCATCACCCGGCCGGAAAACACCCTGTCCTGTGAAAATGAGCAGAACGACGTAAATAGCGTGATAACTAATAGCAAGTATCTCATAATGCGTATTATAAATTTTGGTCGAAATTATGTCTTTTTTGGAATCAGGGCTGTTCTTCCTGCACATTGCCGGCGGAAGCCCGGGCTGCCTGTGCCATATCGCGTATCAGCAGCGGGTCCCGCTCTATAGCATTCCCCACCACGATCAGGTTTGCGCCTGCTTTACAGTTCTCGTAGACTTTTTCTGGCGAAACAATTCCACCGCCCACAATCAGCGGTATACTGATATGGCTGCTTACCATGGTGATCATTTCTGCAGATACCGGTTTGCGTGCCCCACTGCCGGCGTCCATATATATTATGTGCTTGCCCTGCAACTCGCCAGCCCATGCGGTGCACAACGCTATTTCGGGCTTATCTGCAGGTATGGGCATGGCATTGCTCATATAGGAAACAGAGGTCTGCACACCGCCATCTATGATCATGTAGCCGGTGGAGATAACTTCAAGCCCGCTGGCCCGCACAAGTGGTGCAGATGTAACATGCTGGCCAATAAGCAGCTCAGGATTGCGGCCTGAAATAAGCGATAAATAAAGCAACGCATCAGCATAAGGTGTTACCTGCGCCGGGCTGCCCGGAAAGAGCATCACAGGTATATCGCTTTCGGCTTTGAAACGCTGAATGCAAAGTTCCATTTGGTGAACCAGCAACAGGCTGCCTCCTATGAACAGATAGTCTACCCGTGCGTCATTGCAGAGCCGCGCCAGGTAATGCATATCGGCCGGGGCTATTTTATCCGGGTCGGCAAGCACTGCAAATCCACTCTTCTTTTGCGATTTCAGCTCGCGAAGCCGGCCATATATCTCTCCAGTAGCCAAGATAGAAGTATAAATGTTAGAAAATGGGATTGGTTATGGGCGCTTTTTCAATTCGTCGCGGATCTCAGCAAGTAATACTTCCGTAGGTGTGGGGCCGGGAGGCGGAGCTGCAGTTGTTTCCTTATGTTTCATTCGCTCAAACCCTTTGACTACGACAAAAATGCAAAATGCCACTATCATGAAATCTAAGATAGTCTGGAGAAAATCGCCGTAAGCGAACACAGTAGCGCTGTCTGCTGACGCTTCCGCAAGTGTAGCATAGACGGTTTTGCCAGATTTACCAGCTTTCAGCACAACGAGCATGTCTGTAAACTTAACGCCTGAGGGTGTGAGATAGCCGATCACAGGCATCAGCAGATCATTGACAACTGCGGTAACGATCTTGCCAAAAGCAGCGCCGATGATCACACCGACTGCAAGGTCCATAACATTCCCCTTCAGGGCGAACGACTTGAAATCTTTTAAGAGAGCCATAGGGTAAAAGTAAAAATTATTTAAACGAAAGCGGCAATTTGATAAAAAAGGATAACTGGTTGAGTGTCACAGTCGTGGCACTGGGTATTACTTTTTCAAATAGCGCTATAGAAACAAAAAACACTCAGGAAACTATTTTTATCAAAAACGTTTCCATAGTTTTGCGGCCGCATTGAAATAGCGTGTTTAAAGAACTAATGAGTAGAGGATTATGGAACCATTGACAAAAATACTTGGTGCATCGGCAGAATTGTTTAGCCAGTATGGCTTTAAGACAATTACTATGGATGATATTGCGCGCCGGGCGGGAATTTCGAAGAAAACGCTTTACCAGCATTTTGCCAATAAGCAGGAAGTAGTGAACGAATCTGTGGTATGGTATAAGAACCAGATGACAGAAAACTGCGGAATGGTATTGAAGGAAGCTGAAAATGCAATAGAAGCCATGGTGAAAATGCTTGCGTTCTTTGACAATATGAACCGGCGCATCAACCCGATGGCGATGTTTGAGATGCAGCGCTACTTTCCGGAGGCATACAACACTTTTCGCGGAATGCTCGTAGAGCGGGATGTAGTGATGATAAGGGAGAACATACTGCAGGGCATAAAGGAAGGATTATACCGCGAGGATATCAACGCGGATCTGCTGGCTCGTTACCGGCTGGAAACCTCCCTGCTGGTATTGCAACCCAACCTGCTGGTAAGCGACCGCAATGACCTGATGAGTGTGGCGTTGGAGATTGGTGAGCATTTTCTTTACGGCATCATGACCTCAAAAGGTGAAAAACTGTACCAGAAATACAAAACAAAATATTTAAAGCAAGCAGCAACCGCATGACACGATCATACAAACGTATAGTAGGGATTGCCTTACTACTAACCGCAACAATAATAAATGCATCGGCCCAGCAGGCGACGCCGCTGAGTATGCAGGCATGTATGGATTATGCCCTGAAGCATAACTACAACATCAGGAATTCTCAGCTTGACGTATTGATACAGAAGGCTCAAAATAATCAGACGCTGTCTGCGGCATATCCGCATATTAATGGCAAGGTCGAGGTCGATGATTTTTTGAAGCCGCAAAAAACGTTTATTGCCGCAAATTCCTTTAACCCGAGTGCACCATCAGATCTGATCGTAGGGTTTCCGTTCGCTCTGAATTATTCAGGTTCTGCGGCAATAAGCGGGTCGCAGTTACTTTTTGATGGAAGTGTATTCGTGGCGGTGAAAGCCCGAAATACGTTGATGGAATTTGCAAGGTTGAACGGCGAGGTCACTGAAGAGAATGTAAGATACAATGTGCTTAAGGCATACAATTCACTTGTTATAGCCTATCGGCAGTATGATATCATCAAAAGCTCGTTGAGCTATGCACGCAGCCTGGAGCATGATGTGATCGTAACACAGCAAAACGGATTTGCAGAAAAAATAGATGTAGAACGTACGAGCGTGCAGGTGAACAATCTTGCAACCGATAGTATGCGTGTTGCCAGCCTGCTGACTGTATCAGAGCAAATGCTGAAATACCAGATAGGTATGGACATAAATACTGCTATCGTTCTGACAGATACTGCAATTGAGGACCGCAAGCAGAACATTATCCGGCTGATGAATGAGGAAGAGCACTATGACAAGGTTCCTGAATTCAATGTTGTAAATACTTCTCTGAAACTGAACGAGTATAACCTGATGCGTCACAAGTTAAATGCCCTCCCTTCGGTAAGTATATTTGGAGCAACTGGTTATAATTATGGTTCGAACAAGTTCAAGGATATTATGTCCTTTTCAAATTATGCTTTCAATTTAATGGCCGGCTTACAGCTTAACATCCCAATATACAATGGATCTCTTCGCCAGAACCAGGTAAATGAAGCAAGGCTCAATATTGAGAAATCGAAGAACAGCATCGCCTATTTAAAACAGTCGATCGACTTCCAGGCTGCAACATCGCGCACTGTTTTGAAGAACGCTGTGCTGCAGGTTCAAAGCCAGCGTCGTAACCTGGAGCTTTCTGATGACGTGCTTGATCTTGCCCGCAGAAAGTATAAAGCCGGTGTGGGCAGTAACCTGGAGGTGACACAGGCCCAAACTGATCTGCTGAGGGCTCAGACAAATTATTTCAGCGCGCAACTTGACATGATAAACGCAGAGGCAGATCTGAAAAAAGCACTGGGATTGCTGAAATAGACAGGTTGAGAAATAATCGATTAATAAACTATCTGATAAAATAAAACACACCATAAAATGAAACGTTTAAGTTATTTACTGATACCCGCGATAATTTTTGCATCATGCGGCGGCGGCGATAAGCCGGAAAAGAAAACACCTGAGACCTCGCCCAAAGCAGATTCCACTAAAGCAATACCGGTTGCTGTGATAACCGTTCAGCCGGTGGATTTTCATGGTTATGTTGAGGTGCAGTCGCAAATTGTAGGTGACGAGAATGTGCTTGCGACCAGCCAGGCCCCCGGCACGGTTAGCAACATTACGGTGCAGGTGGGCCAGCGTGTGAGTAAAGGACAGGTGCTGGCTACGCTGGATGCAGCAATGGTGAACCAACAGATTGATGCAATGCAACCACAACTGGAGCTAACTAAATCTGTCTATGAAAAGCAGCAGGCGTTGTGGAAACAGAATATTGGAACTGAAGTTCAGTTGATGTCTTCAAAGGCCAACTATGAATCAGTGCAGAAGCAGATCGAAGCGCTGAAAACGCAGAAAGATTTTTACAGGATAGTTTCACCGATAAGCGGTGTAGTAGACCAGATCACGCTGAAAGTGGGAGAAATATCTTCACCCGGCGGAAATGGAATGATGGGCATAAGAGTGGTTAGCTACGACAAACTGAAAGCTGAAGCCAACCTTGGTGAGAACTACCTGGGCAAAGTGAAGCAGGGAGATCCGGTAATACTGGTGCTCAATAGTGAAAACGACTCAATAAAGACAACGCTTAGTTACGTATCACAGGCTATAGATCCTGTTTCCAGGTCCTTTACGGTGGTTGTGCGCCTCGGCAATAACAGCAAGCTGCACCCAAATATGGCATGCGAAATGAAAATAGGCAACTATGAAAACCCACATGCATTGGTAGTGCCCGTGTCGGTAATACAGAAAACGCAGGATGGCGCCATGCTATATGTTGCCAGCGGCGGGAAGGCAAAGGCAGTTATGGTAACAGCGGGGCGCAATTCCAACGGCCAGGTGGAAATACTATCAGGCCTGAACGAAGGCGACCAGGTGATTGTAAAAGGCTATGAAGGAATTGACAACGGGCAACCCATCAGTATTCAATAATGATAGGCGTGGGACACCTTTGAGGTGCACTACACCTGAACACGTACCAAAAAATATTCCAAATGAAAGATTCATTCAAAGAGTTTAAGCCGTCCAGTTGGGCGATAAACAATCGTACGGCTATCTATATACTCACGATCATCATCACGCTGATGGGATTGGTGGCATACAACAATCTGCCCAAGGAAAAATTTCCCGAAATAAAATTCCCGCAGGTGATCGTGCAAACGATATATCCCGGCACATCGCCCGAGAATATGGAGAACCTGGTGACCAAGCACATCGAAAAGCAGGTAAAGAATATTACCGGCGTAAAGAAGGTGACTAGTAATTCTTTCCAGGACTACTCAGTGGTGATCGTGGAATTTACACCCGACATACAGGTAGACAAAGCAAAACAGGAGGTAAAAGACGGGGTGGACAAGGCAAAGCAGGACCTGCCTAAGAACCTGCCTTACCAGCCTGAAGTAAAAGACATTGACCTTTCAGAGTTCCCGATACTATCGGTGAATATCTCAGGCAATTATGACCTGAACCGCCTGAAGAGGTATGCCGACAAGGTAAAAGACAACATAGAGGCAATAAAAGAAGTGAAGCGCGCAGATATGGTGGGTGGCCCGGATCGGGAGATACAGATAAATATAGACCTGTACAAGATGCAGGCTGCAGGACTTACCTTCTATGATATCCAGAACACCATAGCTTCCGAGAACATCTCCGCATCAGCCGGTGAGATATCCATGAACAACCAGAAGCGGGTATTGAGCATAAAGAATGAATATAAATCGGCAGAACAGATCGGCAATACCATAATTAAGAACCAGAAAGGAAGCGCTATCTATCTGAAGGATATAGCGGCGGTTGTTGATGACTTCGCAGAGCAGAAGAGCTTTGCCCGGCTCGATGGAAAGAATGTAATCACACTTAACGTTATTAAAGCAAAGGGCAAGAATCTCATTGATGCGTCTGACCATGTGACTGAGCTGATCAAAAAGATGAAAGCAGACGGACTGCCAGCAGATCTGAAAATAGTGGTGACCGGCGATCAGTCTCAAAACACAAGAGATACGCTGCATGACCTTATCAATACAATTATCATTGGCTTTATACTGGTAACGCTGATACTCATGTTCTTCATGGGTGTAACAAATGCGTTGTTCGTAGCCATGTCCGTACCACTTTCATGCGCCATAGCTTTCCTTGTGTTGCCCACTATCGGCTTCACACTGAATATGATCGTGTTGTTCTCCTTCCTGCTGGCGCTGGGTATAGTAGTTGATGATGCTATTGTGGTCATCGAGAATACCCACCGCATCTTTGACAATGGCAAAGTACCCATAATCAAAGCTGCAAAAATGGCTACCGGAGAGGTGTTCCTGCCTGTGCTCTCAGGTACGGCTACCACCCTCATGCCATTCGTACCACTTGCCTTCTGGAACAGCATCATCGGTAAGTTCATGTTCTTCCTGCCTGTCACGCTCATTATCACGCTTGTTGCATCATTGCTCGTTGCCTACATCATCAACCCCGTTTTTGCGGTAAGCTTTATGAAGCCGCATACCGATCATGATAATACAAAGCCGAGCTTCAACAAGCGCGACAAAGTGCTGCTGGTTATATTCCTGGCCATAGCTGCGCTGTTCTACATAAGCAAATCGTGGGCTACAGCCAACTTCGTGATGTTCATTTATGTATTCATCCTTCTGGAAAAATTCGTGCTGTCGAAATGGATACATTCATTCCAGAATAAGTCCTGGCCTGCATTCCAGAACTGGTATACCCGTGTGCTGAAAAGTGCGCTCAAAAGGCCGGTGCTTGTATTGATATGCACTATATTGCTGTTGCCGGTGGCAATAGGTGGTTATATTATCCGCCACCCACCTTTCACGTTGTTCCCTGATGCTGATCCTAACTTTGCTTATGTATACCTGAACTTGCCTGTAGGCACCGATCAGGCTCACACCGACGAAGTAATGAAAGACCTGGAAGGCCGTGTGAATAAGGTTTTAGGAATAGATCCTGCAACAGGGAAAACCAATCCACTTGTGGAATCGGTAATATCTAACGTGACCGTAAATGCAGTAGACCCCGGCAGCGGGGAAGTAGGTGATTTCCCTAACAAGGGACGTGTTACCGTGGCGTTTGTGGAATATGCGAGGCGTAATGGTGTTTCCACATGGGATTATCTAAGTAAAATACGGGCTGTGGTAAATAATGTGCCTGGTGCGGAAATAACCGTTGACAAAGAGTCGGGCGGTCCGCCAACACAGAAACCGATCTCGATAGAGATAACCGGCGATAACCTCGATTCGCTCATCAGCACATCCGATAACCTGAAACGGTACCTTGAAGCAAAGCAGGTAGCTGGTGTGGAAAAGCTGCGCAGTGACTTTCAGGCCAACAAGCCCGAGATCACCTTTAACCTTGACCGTGAACGCATGGACAAGGAAGGCATATCAACCCAGACAATAGCCTATAATATGCGCAGCGCTATCTTCGGTACCGAGATATCCCGTTTCCGCGATGCGAATGACGACTACCCTATCTATATACGCCTGGAAAAGGAACAGCGCAAGGATGTGGACGCACTCCGCAATATGCCTATCGTGTACCGCGACATGGGCATGGGTGGCCAGATACGAGAAGTACCGGTGAGCGCATTTGCTAACATCAGCTATACAAATACGTACGGCGGCATCAAGCGTAAAGATCAGAAGCGTATTATCATTCTCTCTTCTAACCTCACTGCTGAATATCAAAGCAAGGGCAATGATGTAGTGGATGCAGTGCAGAAGGAGATAGATAAATTTCACGTTGCTCCCGGGGTAACCGTAAAAATGGCCGGAGAGCAGGAAGACCAGAAAGAAACAGGCGGCTTCCTTGGCGGCGCCATGCTCACCTCGCTGATGCTCATATTCCTGATACTGGTGCTGCAGTTCAACTCCTTCAGCCGCACTATCATCATCCTTAGCGAGGTGATCTTCAGCATCATAGGCGTATTCCTTGGTTATGCAATTGCAGGCAACACCTTCTCTATGGTGATGAGCGGTATAGGTATTGTGGCGCTTTGCGGTATCGTTGTGAGAAATGGTATATTGCTGGTAGAGTTCATGGATCTGATGCTGAAAGAAGGTATGGAACCTTATGATGCCATCATAGAGTCTGGCCGCACACGTATGACACCGGTGATACTTACCGCAACGGCAGCCATACTGGGCCTCATTCCGCTGGCCACAGGTATGAACGTGGACTTCTACTCATTACTCAGCACCGGCAACCCGCATATCTACTTTGGTGGTGATAACACAGCATTCTGGGCGCCACTTGCATGGACCATGATCTACGGCCTCACATTTGCAACCGCACTGACACTTATTGTAGTACCAGCTATGTGCCTGTTGAGCTTCAGGCTAAAAGCCCGGCTTAAAAGGGCTTTCAAGATAGAAGATAAACCAGAAGAAGTATAAGGCATTCAAAATCTTAGACAGGACAAGAGCAAAAGACAGGAACAAGCTATTAAGGGGAACAATGGAAACTACGAAGGGAGCGGCCGCAAGGCTGCTCCCTTTACAATTGTATCCTACGTATGCTGGAATAGAATGAGCTTGCGACCTTTGTGCGTGTCTTCACAGCTCTACGCGAAACATCCCGTGCCAGGTATAATAAAGAAAGCCCGGCATTCTGAGTGCCGGGCTTCTGTATAAAGACTATTAATACTATTTATTCATCGTAGCAAGGAATTCTTCGTTGCTTTTGGTACCCTTCATTTGCTGAAGCAGGAAGTGCATGGCCTCGTCGGTGTTCATGTCTGCGATATGATTGCGGAGGAGCCACATCTTGTTCTGCACATCCTTATCCATCAGCAGGTCGTCGCGGCGGGTAGAGGATGATGTGATGTCGATAGCGGGATAGATACGCTTGTTGGCCAGCTTACGGTCCAGTTGCAACTCCATGTTGCCGGTACCCTTGAACTCTTCAAAGATCACTTCATCCATCTTGGAACCGGTATCGATAAGCGCTGTTGCCAGGATGGTGAGTGAACCGCCGTTCTCTATTTTACGTGCTGCACCAAAGAACTGTTTTGGCTTCTGCATGGCGTTTGCTTCTACACCACCGCTGAGTACTTTACCGCTCGCAGGTGCCACTGTGTTGTGTGCACGTGCCAGGCGGGTAATAGAGTCGAGCAGGATAACCACATCGTGGCCTACTTCTACGAGCCGTTTTGCTTTCTGTAATGCTATGGTTGATACTTTTACGTGCTTGTCTGCAGGCTCATCGAATGTTGATGCGATCACCTCTGCGCGCACACTGCGCTGCATGTCGGTAACTTCCTCCGGGCGCTCATCTACGAGCACGATCATGAGGTAGCACTCGGGGTGATTGGCTGCTATTGCGTTGGCCACTTCCTTAAGCAGCATGGTCTTACCGGTCTTAGGCTGTGCTACGATAAGTCCGCGCTGTCCCTTGCCTATCGGCGTGAAGAGGTCCATGATACGGGTACTGTAGTTGCCGCCGGTGGTAGTAAGGCTAAGCTTCTCGAATGGGAACAATGGTGTGAGGTAGTCGAAAGGTACGCGGTCGCGTATCTCGTCGGGCAGCCTGCCGTTTATGGTCTCCACTTTCAGCAATGCGAAATATTTTTCACCTTCCTTCGGTGGGCGAACATTGCCTTTCACGGTATCACCCGTTTTAAGGCCGAATAGTTTTATCTGTGATGGAGATACATAAATATCATCCGGTGAGCTGAGGTAGTTGTAGTCGCTGCTGCGCAGGAAGCCATAACCGTCCGGCATCATTTCCAGTACGCCTTCGCTTGCCACAATGCCTTCAAACTCGAGATTGAAATTGCTTTGCGGTTTCTCTTCGCGGCGGGGAGGCCTGTTGAATGGCTGACGCGGCTCGTGCTGTGGTTTTTCCGGCTCTGCAGACTGCTGGGGCGGCTGCACTTCGGGAGATTCGGTGGGCATGGTAATACCGTTGCCGCCATTCTCATTATTACCACCCTGGGTATTAACCGGGGCTGCAACAACCGGGGCAGGCTTCGGCTCAGCAACCGGAGCTTCTCTTTTTACTTCCTGCCTTTTGTGCACCGGCAACTGGTCCGATTCTACGGCCTTCGGCATAGCATCAGGTGCATATTCTTCCTTAGGTTTACGCAAACGGCGTTTTTTATCACCGCCATCGTTCGTTTCTTCCGTACGTGCCTGTGCAGCGGCCGGAGCAGCATCATCAACAGGGGCTACAGGTTGCGGAGGAGCTGGAGCTGCTACTGCGGCTTCTTCTTTCGGCTTGCGGCCACGTTTCTTTTTGGGTTCTTCTTCAGCGCCGGCTTGTATCTCCAGTATCTTATCTACCAGTGACTTTTTGTCAAGTGAAGCTGCATTCCGGATTTTTAGTGAGTCTGCTACGTCTATAAGCTCAGGAATGAGCATATCATTTAACTGCAAGATGTCGTAAGGCATGCGGATTTTTTTTCTGAATAATTATTTTTTAAAATAAATATGGGCTTATCTTGAAATATCTATTGATCTAATTATGATAATGGGAACTTTCAGATAAACTGCGAAAGGCTGGAACAAATACTGTTTCCTTGCTGCAAGTTTACGACTGTTTTTGTAAATAACGAAAAAAATTATTTTCTAACATGATAATGCTCAAAAGACCGTGCCATCGCTTCTATGGTAGCGGGTAACGGAGTGTAAGAAAAGCCGGGAAAGGCATTTATTAATTTTCTGTTGCTGTAAAAAGAGTATGCATTTGCGTTGCGTGCGGTCTCTCTTGTTACCAGAGTATCTATGCCAAACACGTTGCGCAGCAATGCGCTCAGCCGCCAGCCAATGCCGGTCATCCATGGTTTTGCAGCAAAGCGTGGCTGCTGCTTGTGCAGTGCGGTTGCCATTTGCTGCAGCACCTCTTTATAAGAGAAATTGCCACCGCTTACGATGAACCGCTCGGCCTCTGTTTCTGAATTCATGAGTGTCACCATGGCATTAACGACATCAGTGGCAGCTACCCACGAGGTCACTCCATTTGAATAAAAAGGGAATTCACGGTATACCATTTTCATTAATGAAGCCGAAAGGTCGTGGCCACTCGTTGCACCAAGTATGATACCGGGATTTACGATTGCGGCATTCAGCCCCTCTCCTATTCCGCGCCAAACTTCCATTTCTGCGCGGTATTTACTGAACGCATAAGCGGAGTTGTAGCTACTGTCTTCACATTCGGCCTCTTCGTCCATTTCTTTTTTCGGGTCGCCAGTTCTGCCGAGGGCTGCAATGGAACTTACGTATACCAATTTGCGAACGCCCTGGATGATGGCCTGGTTCACTACATTAGCGGTGCTCTCCGGATTGAAATGCAGCATGGTATCTTTCTTTCGGGGATCGAAGGATACAATAGCTGCGCAGTGATAAATATCTGTGACGTCCTGCATTGCCTCTTCCACCGCATAGATATCCAGCAGGTCGCATTGCATCCATGTTACACCCGCTAGTCCTTTTAATTCATCTGATGGCCGATGACTATGGTACAGTGCGCGCACGGTGAGCCCCTGTGCGGATAAATGCCGTACGAGATGCTGGCCGAGAAAGCCACTGGCGCCTGTGATCAATGTCTGGATCAGGATTTACTGGATTAAAGGATTTCTGGATCTGAGATTTTCTATAAACGATTTTTCGAGCGAAATATCACATTTTCCCAGAAAAAAGTTTTTCACTGTTTTTATTGATAATCAATTAGTTAGTTCGAAAAAATATCACAAACGTATCACATTCATATCACACGTAGTTCGACTTCGCTCACTATCACAGCAACTGTCGAGATCAACCGATTTACTGTTTTCTCTTTGCAACTATAGTGGGGTTCTGCGGTATACACGCCGCCCAAAGGGCTATGGCGGGTAACAAAGGTAGGATGGAAAATGGTATGAAAAAAAGGGGAAATCCACATTTTACGGGTGATGAAAGACGTGAAATGCCGGCCTGGCGTAGAGTTATGGGGTTTGGAAAATTGTGGGTAAGTTTATTTGACCAAACTGCGCATGTTACAGTCCTCCCGACATTAAAAGTAATAGGACTCCGCAACCGGCGACAAAAGCAGCAGCGCTTAACTCCACTATGCCGATCACTTTCCCTATCCGGGCAAGCATTTTTCTGCCATCACGATGGCTGCCTATGGCACCTAAAATAATAGCCGCGAGTGCGGCAACAGGACAGAGGATAAACAGTGAAGTAAACAGGAACGTTGCAGTTGTTTCGGTTAGCATAACGGCTACACCAAATAATACTAACGACAATCCGGCACAGATGATTGCCGACAGCCCAAACTTATTACTCCATGCACCGTCTTTATATTTCTGGTGCTTTGCATTTGCCTTCTCCATTTTTTGCTGCATGCGCAGCGGCATGTGCGAGATACGTCGCTTCCTTTTCTCTTCCCTAAGACTGTCTTTGAAACTTCGGGATTTACCGATGCTGCGTTGCTCAAATGGATATCGTCTAAAGCTTTCTTTATAACGAAGCCGGCCCTACAGTTTATTGCAGAGAAAAAGAACATCGTAGACAATACGAGAAACAATTGCTTTTTCAAGATACCGGATTGAGTTGTTAAGGTATATAATATAACTTATGGAAAAGAACAATATTGTTTTGAGCAGTATAGTTTTTCCTCGCGTTGATCACCCCAGCTAAAAAATACGCTTCGCTGAATTTTTTAGCATCGCCTCTTTGAAAAAATGAGGTGAGTGTGTTGCGTAGGCCTTGATGGGCTGGGTGTTGGTGCTCATTGTGAAGTCGATGTACCTATCTGAGACGTTGCAGTGCAACGTCTCGACATCCGGGCGATTTTTGTTCAACAACGCCTGAAACTGGCGCAAAAACCGTACATCATTTTGTGAGTACAGTCTGAGGTCATAGCTGAAACCTTAGCTGGGTGATGCGCCTTATGCCTATGCCGAGTGGTTAAAAAAGATCGCTATGTGTTCCTGTTCTTGTTAAAAAAATTTCTTTCGTCCCTTCATCTTTCTCCCAAACCAATAACCAATCACTTTGAATATGGCATTCTAAAAAGCCTGCATAATTGCCTGTTAATTTATGTGCTTTATATTTAGCAGGAAGGTTACCTGTTTGTTCTAAAAAGTCAAATACGTTATGGATAAGGACTAAATCCAAGCCACGTTTTTTACACAATTTGTAATCCTTTTCAAATTGTTTACTTGTTTGAAGTTTGTACACGGGCTATTTATTCAGAAATGTAATAAGCTCTTTTGCACTTTTATGCTTTGTTGTCTTTCTTTTTCTGACTTGTTCCATCGCTTTAATTGTAATAGCGTTATCTCCAGATTGAACCTTGGCAAACGGCAGGGTTTCCACGTAATGCAAAAAAGCTTTGGATTGTTTATCGGTGGTATCAATTACTATGTAAGTCATAATCTTCGATTTAAAACAAAGTTAGTAAATATCAAAAAATATACCTACAATGCCTGAAATTGTCGCAGGAACCGGACGTCATTCTGTGAATACAGCCTGAGGTCGTTGACCTGGAATTTGATCTGGGTGATGCGCTCTACGCCCATGCCGAAGGCAAAGCCAGTGTATACTTCAGGATCTATGCCGAAGTTGCGGAGCATATTTGGGTGCACCATGCCGCAGCCGAGTATCTCTACCCAGCCGGTGTGCTTACAGAGATTGCAGCCCTTGCCGCCACATACGGTGCAGGAGATATCCATCTCTGCACTTGGCTCGGTGAAGGGGAAGTAAGACGGGCGGAAACGAACTTTGGTATCGGCGCCAAACATCTCGGTAACGAAGTAATAGAGTGTTTGCTTCAGATCGGCGAAGGAGACATTCTTATCTACATAGAGTCCTTCGCACTGGTGAAAGAAACAGTGTGCGCGGGCAGATATGGTCTCGTTGCGGTATACACGGCCGGGACAAATGACGCGTATAGGCAGCGGTTGTGTTTCAAGTATGCGTGCCTGTACCGATGACGTATGTGTACGTAATATCCAGTCGGGATTTTGGGAGACATAGAATGTGTCCTGCATGTCGCGGGCGGGGTGATGCTCCGGCATATTCAGGGAGGTAAAGTTGTGCCAGTCGTCTTCTATCTCGGGCCCTGTGGCAACACTAAAGCCTATCTTCTCAAAAATGGAGACCATTTGATTTTCGACAATGCGCAATGGATGGCGTGTGCCGATGGGCAATGGTGTACCCGGCAGAGAAATATCTATCGCAGGACCTTTGTTTGCCCCATCGCTATATTGTTCTTTGTAAGATTCGTATTTTTCTTCTGCAAGTTGCTTGAATGCATTGAGTAGTTGTCCCGCTTCTTTCCGCAGCTCCGGTGGTACGCTTTTCATTTCGCCCGAAAGCTGTTTCACAATACCCTTGGTTCCAAGAAAACGGATACGGTAGTTTTCCAGTTCCGTGGCATCGGCAGGGCTGAACGCCTTTATCTCCTGCTCATGTATTTGAATTTGCTCCTGTAGCGATGGCATAGTGCGGCAAAGATATAATAATGGGATCAAGGGCTAAAATGTTACAGTAACATTTGCATAGTTTAAAACAATGTTAAAAATCTGGCATGATAAGTGTGAATTAAAACAATAGGTGTGCAGTTTTCCAGATCTTATTTCAAGCCCGTGTAGCCCGGATACATCTTATTATTTCTGATTTTCGATGATCATAGTATTGTTGGGGTGAAAGCACATTTTGTTGTGGAGAAATAAAAATTACACTTTATATTATGTGATGTCAGGTGTTGTTATACAATAGAAAATGCAATATATTAAAATATATTCCTAACATTTCGTATAAAAACAACGCCTGTTTAATAAAGCTTTATTATCTTTAATATCCGCTTAGTTTATCACATTTTAACATATAACCCCGTGAAGTTTCTTTACAAGTACCTATTAGCGTTTTTTCTGTTCTTCTTTTCAGTCCATGCTGTTAACGGGCAAACTGCGAATTTTACGCAGGACTATATCTCCGGCTGCGCACCATTAGTTGTGCACTTTACAAACACTTCAACGGGGGCTACCAGCTATAGCTGGGACCTGGGAAATAGTGTAATAACAGGTATCACCAATCCATCAACAAGTTACCTCACCCCGGGTACCTATACGGTAATACTCACGGCTTATAACGGATCTTCTTCAAATACCCATTCAATAGTAATAACCGTTTATCCGACACCGACTGTAAGCTTTACAGCTAATGATACGGTAGTGTGTATGGGAGAAGCTATAACTTTTACGAGTACATCAACCTCCGGTGTTGCCGGCCCAATGACGTATTCATGGAATTTCGGTGATGGCGGCTTCAGCACTGCACCCACACCTACCCATACTTTTCCGGCACCAGGATATTATAATATCACTTTGTCTGCGACCAACAGCCAGGGATGTGTAAGTTCACTCACAAAAACTGCATATATACATGTGTTGGCTCCGCCGCTGGTCAGCTTTACTGCGAGTACTACTTATATATGCAATCCTCCGGGCTCTGTAACGTTTACTAATACGTCCTCTGGAGCCGGGCCGTATACCTGCAACTGGTCATTTGGTGATGGCGGCACGGGAACCGGCTCTTCTGTCACGCACTCCTACACGACCAATGGTTCTTATACCGTGAAGCTGGTGGTAACGGATGCCAACGGGTGCAAGGACAGCCTTACATTGCCGTCCTATATATTCGTGGGCAGTGTTTCGGCTGCGTTCACCGGGCCAACGACTGCATGCCTGTATGCGCCCGTGACGTTTACGAATACAAGCAGCACGCATACGTCCAGCAACTGGACCTTTGGCGATGGGGGCACATCTCCTTTAAACGATGGGACGCACATTTACAGCACACCCGGAACGTATACGGTGACACTGGTAGTGGCAAACGGTCCATGCACTAATACTGTGACTCATACTATTACCATTCTGCCGGCGGCTACAGGTTCGTTTTCCGTATCCCCGACATGCCCTGCACCGGCTGCAGCCACATTTACAGCCAGTGTACCTGCGGGCGCTACCGTGACGTGGCTATATGGCGATGGTGGCACGGGAAGCGGGTTGACGTCTACGCATACTTATGGAGCCTGCGGGGAGTATACGGTAAGGATGATCATAACCACTAGCAGTGGTTGTGTTGATACCATAACGGGCACCTACACGAATTACAATATGTACCTGGCGATAAACCATGATTCGGTCGCTGCGGGTTGTGTACCGCTTACGGTCAATTTTACTGTGCGACTATCATCCACCTGCCCGGTCTCAGGAGCGTATCCGTTCCCGATCACCTCATATAGCTGGAATTACGGAGATGGCTCGCCAACAACCTCGGGTGGCGGTACCGTAACGCATACCTATACGGCGACAGGTACGTACACATGCACTGTATATATTGTTACTGCGAACGGTTGCCTGGATACGGCGCGTCTGCTGGTGACAGTAGGCAATCACCCGGTAGCCGGTTTTCATGCGATACCCACCCATATGTGTTATGGTGTGGCCGATACCTTTATTAATACGAGTACCGGTGCGAC
Source organism: Chitinophagaceae bacterium (assembly GCA_947476485.1). Lineage (GTDB taxonomy): Bacteria > Bacteroidota > Bacteroidia > Chitinophagales > Chitinophagaceae > Nemorincola. The sequence goes on along the minus strand of CANJQU010000014.1, from coordinate 125 downwards.
AAACTATTATTGGATATTTGGGGATGGTGGCCACAGCACTGTCACCAACCCGGTTTATAATTACACGGTTCCCGGAACGTTTACCGTGACCCTTATAGCATATGACCGCGGATGCCCTGATACAT
>CANJQU010000013.1 GCA_947476485.1 Chitinophagaceae bacterium | reverse complement strand
TAAACAATACCGCCGCCGTGCCTACCCCCTCGTTGATGCCAAACATGGGGAAGATGAACAGCATCACCAGCACATAGTAGATACAGATGATGGTGATATCCACAAACCACGCCAGCAGCCGCTTACCAACCGCAGCAGTTTTGAACTCGAGGTCTATGTTGAAGGGTGTACCAATGGTGATGCTGGCCAAAGTCTGGAACTATGATTTTTTATTAATGTGATTAACTTGATTTAGGGCGTTCCAACAAAATTGCTCAATCCTTTGAAAAAAAACACCATTGCACACCTTACCATTGATAATCAATAAACTAAGTAAAAATAGTTGCTCATTTCTTGCTCACTATTGCTCATTTCTTGCTCACTTCTTACTCACTTTATATATAATTATTTTTAACGCGTGCAATATTTTCTTGTGAAAATCGCAAATGGAGCGAGCATGCTAAGAAGAGGAGACCGCTGGAAAACGGTGAAATCTGAGACAAAGGTAGTAAGCAAAATAACACGCTCCAACACCATTTATCTATAGGGTTGAAGGTTTGGGTTATAACACACCATGTCACTTGCTTTTTCTTTTGCCGGTTTTTTTGTTGGCTACCGGCGCCGGGTTGGTGAGGCGCTGGGTTGGGGCTGCGCCGCTGGCAAGCGCTGGTGCAGGCTCGTGGCCTAGTGCAGCGAGGATGGATTCTATATTGAATATCTCGTCCTCGTTGTTGTAAGGGAATTCTTTTTCGGGGCCATTGGTGTTGTACATGCTGAGTATTGCGCCTCTTAGCTCGGGTTCCAGGGTGGGCGGAGTGGCTATGATGTTGTTGTGCATTTCGTAGCCGAATTGCGAAGGCACATTGGCGATCCAGCAGACCACCGAGGGCTTGCCAAGGGCGGCAGCTACATGCTGTGCAAAGCTGTCTATAAGCAGGCGTTTATGGCTCAGGGCTATGAGCACCGCAAGCTGGCGAAACTCTGCGCTGGTGGGGATGGTGTTTTGCAACTGCAACTGATCGGGCCGGCGAATGTGGAATATGTTGTAGTGCGGCGCAAGTACATTCACTATTTGTTGTGCAGTACCATATGGCAGATCGCGGGGCCAGGAATATTTATCGGTCTGGTTGGGCAGGCCGCCATTGGTTTGTATCACCATTATCGGCTTATTCGACTGCCGGAGGTTTATGCCGAAGGAGCTGATCTCTTTATGCGTAAGGAACAGCTCGGGCAGCTCGCCATTGTATTTAATATCGTTCAGCTCACACCACACCTTTATAAGGTGGCCGCGACGATGGATGAAATCGGTATCGAGATAGGGCTCCTGGAAGAAGAACTTCGTATCGGGCTGATCCTTGATGTTATTGCGCCAGAAGTAGTTGAGCTCGTTGTGGCGCACTACTTCATACACTCGTTTGTTGCCGTCGAATACCTCGGGATAGTTGGTTATCACGATGAGTTTGCTATCGGGGTATTGGGTCTTTATGGCTTTGCATACCGCAGTTGCGGCTACGCTCTTGCCTATACCGCCATCGACCTTGAGGATTATTTTCATATTTTGGGATTATTTAACCGCAGAGGCGCGGTGGCGCAAAGGGTTTGGGGTTAGTGATTTAAAGATTTAGGGGTAACGCAAAGATTCACGAAAAAGGCAAAGGGTTGTTTTTATTGTTTAATGATTTTATTTGTTATCCTGAGCCCTGTCGAAGGATCAACCACTTCCAGCATATACACTCCGGCAGGCAATTCTGTTACGTCAATACTATTAAAACTTTGCTGTAGCACTCCTTGCTTGATAACAGTGCCAACAACACTTGATATTTTATAGGAGATCTCTGTACTTACACCATCCACAAAGAGAAAATCTTTCACCGGATTGGGGTAGGTACGCAGCACCTCCCTCTCCTTCGGAGAGGGCTGGGGAGAGGTCGTTGATGCAGTTACCGTACTCACCGCCGACATAGTACTATCATAGCAACCCTCGCCGGGCAGCACCGTGGCGGTGATATGATCTGTGCCGGGTGGCTTGGTGTAGGTGGTTGTGGGCACAGAGGTGGTGTTGAAAAGCACTGCATTGTTATACCAGTTTAGCGTATAGCCGGTGCCCGCGCCTGTTACTGTGGCATTGACCGTGACTATGCTGCCCACGGATGCTGCTGCCGGGGCCGTGACAGTAATAGTAGGTGTAGTAACCGGCAGCACAGACATAATGATGCTATTGCTGCTGGTAATAGCGCTGGTGCAGGGATTAGTGGCAGTGGCTATGCAGCGCACGCTGTCTGCATCTGTGGGTGCATAGGTATAGGTGCTGGCTGTAGCGCCTGCTACCGGGCTACCATTTACATACCATTGGTAAGTGATGCTGCCACTGCTTGCGGTGGCAGCGGCGGTATAGGTAGCCGGTGTGCCTGCACAGGTGGTGGCTATAAGCGTAGAGATGGCATTAGTGAGGCTGATGGGTGCGGAAGGATAGGTTACCTTACGCACTCTTGCATTGTTGAAGTCGGCGATGTAAACATTACCACAATCATCCAATGTTACATTCTCGGGATAACTAATTTTAGCCGCAGTCGCTGGTCCGCCGTCCCCACTATATCCGTTAACACCTGTACCAGCTATCGTTCGGATAATACCGAAAGTGTCAATTTTTTCGATCCTTTGATTTGGTCCGTCTACAATATACAAATTCCCAATATCATCTACTGCTACGGCTAGAGGGGTTGTATGCGCTGTCGTTGCCAAACTCCCATCTCCTGAATAAGGATAACCAATATGATCTCCTGTACCAACCACCCTGGTTATAATACCGGTGCTAACACTGATTTTTCTGACTGACATAAAGCTGTCTGCAAAATAAATGTTCCCGTATTTATCTGTGCAAATCCCAAGAGCGTTTGGCGACATATTTGCCGATGTTGCAGGTCCTCCATCGCCAGAATTTCCAGGCACTCCTGTGCCGGCAATTGTTGTTATGATGCCGGATGGATCAATTTTTCGTATCCTGTGACCCCGGCTGGCCTCAATGATCATGTTACCGAATATATCAAAAGTAAATGCCTGAAAATCGCAGTCTGCCATCGTAGCTAGGCCTCCATCTCCGCCAAAACCGAATGTACCATTGCCGGCAAAAGTGGTTATGATACCCGTAGAAACATCCACTTTCCTTATTCTATAGTTATTACCATCGCCAATATAAAAATTGCCATTGCTGTCAACACTAACTAAGCCAGCGTTGTTAAGTTGTGCTGTTGTAGCGGGAATACCATCTCCGTTGTAACCAGCGACTCCTGTCCCTGCTACAGTCGAAATGATGCCAGATGCAAAATCCACCTTAAGTATTCTTTGGCTATTGGCAATATATATATTGCCAAATTTATCTACTGCAAGCCCACCAAAAATATTTAATTGGGCAGCAGTTGCTGAACCTCCTTCGCCCCAATACCCACCATGCCCCGTAGCCCCCCCTGCTACGGTATTAATTATTTGACCATAAATATTAGTATGAATATTTATGAAGCAAAATAAAAAAAGACTATTAAACAACAATCTCCGCATACTTAAATTTGTGATTTTATTTTACAAACACTTGACTTGCCATATACCCACTACCAAGTGGAACATTAGTATACAATGCACCTGCCGGCAAAAAAGGGAATATGCCAAAACCTGTGACATCAACCGGGATATTAGGCACTATTAACTCGTCTACCCAAAAAGCGCTTGGTACGCCCATAGTGGCAGGATCTACAGAAGCCACTAAAGTATTTCCAAAAACAGCCGTATTAGGGAAGCCGCCATCTCCGTTATTAAGGCCACCGAGTACTACAGAGCAAGAGCCGGAGACGGTGTTTCCAAAACCGCTGAAGATGCCGGAGTGGTTAACAGCAGCAGCAGTATCATCAATACAGTTATTTTGCCCACCGCCAATGCTGCTATACAAAGCGCTGTTACCACCCACAGAAATCCCAATACCATTTGTAAAGCCGCCGCCTATAAAGCTGTTCGAGGAACCGCTATTAATAAAGTTCGCCTGGCCACCGCCAACAAAGGATGCCTGGCTTTCAATGTTATTTGTTATCCCTCCTCCTATTGCCGAATCACTCCCGCTAATGCAATTTTGGTTTCCAGCGCCAATAAAGGAGTTTACACCTTGCCCGTTTACTAAATTATTTCTACCGCCTGCAATAGCCGAGCTGACCATAAAAAATGATCCCGGCGTGCATGCAACGGTATTGTTTAGTCCCGAACCAATAAACGAAGATTGCGCCGAGATATTATTATTGCGCCCGCCACCAATAAAAGACACACCTATTGCAGGGCCGCCGGGCCCAAGCGGAGAGTTAATGTCAATACAGTTTAACATACCGCCCGCAATCGAAGACCCAATGCTGAAAACATGATTTTTACACCCTCCGCCTATAAAAGACATGTTGGCGGTAACACCGCCAACACCGCTGTCAGTGATCATATTGTCCCAACCACCAGCAATTGAAGAACAGGCAACTGGGCCGATTCCGTTAGTGCTACAAATAAAATTTATGTCACCACCGCCAACAAATAAATTATTGCCATTAACAAAATGATTAGCGCCGCTAAAAATACCGGAGAAAGACGAAGCAAACAAAGTATCGTCAATACAGTTATTGCAACCACCGCCGATGGAACTCCATATAGTACCAATACCGCCGCCAGCAAAAGCACCAATACGGTTTTGCTCTCCACCACCTACAAAGCTACACGCAGAGCCACCGAAAAGACCATTTAATGTACCTCCCCCAATAAAACTATGGTGTGTTCCGGTATCTAAGTAATTGCTTTGCCCACCGGCTATAACTGCATGCTGCCCCCATACGTAGTTGCCATCGCCACCGACCACAGAAGAAGCTCTACCGTGCACATGATTACCGGTGCCGCCTCCTATGAAAGCTTCTGCTGCAACCTTTACGCCATCATCACTGATTAAATTTGCGGTTCCTCCCGCTATCGTGGAAAGATTTACCGGACCTAACCCACCAGCACTGAAAATTATATTGCCGCTACCGCCACCAATAAAAGAACATTGTCCGCCCATCTGGTGAAGTTCGCCACCGCCGATAAAGGAGACGTCAGAAGTTACACCAATACCGTCATCGTTTATTATGTTGTTGCTGCCGCCAACGATCGCAGAACATAGTACCGGACCAAATGCACTATTGATAATGTTTGTATCACCGCCACCAACAAATAGATTATTGCCGTTAATAGTATGATTACAGCCACCAAAGATGCCGGAGAAAGTGGATGCAAATGCTGTATCGTCAATGGTGTTGCTTTGCCCGCCGCCAATGCCGCTGAAAGTAACGCCGAGGCCGGCACCGCCAGCCGCGCCAACGTTGTGCCCCTGGCCACCACTGATAAAACTGCAATCTGAAAAGACGTTTATCGTGTTCGTACTACCACCAAGTATAGAAGATGTGCTGCTAAAAATATTATTTGTAAAACCACCGCCAACAAAGGAATAGTCTGATATATTGGCCGGGATGCCACCGATAAAACCAATATTGTTTAACTCACCACCAACTATAGACGAGCAATTCGGATGGCTGGGATTTCCTACTAGTGTATTAGTAGCGCCGCCGCCGATGAACGATGCACAACCTTGTGCACAGTTATTTGAGCCACCCAGGATCGCTGCATAGTCGGCCCCTGCCCTGTTACCCCCACCGCCACCAACAGCGGTACATCTGTCACCAGCAATATTTAACGCGCCGCCTCCTATAAAAGAATTTTGCCCGCCGCCAAACTGGCCGCAACCTCCTGCGATCACTGCAAAGTCGCTTCCCGCAGCTATACAACTCCCCTGGCCGCCAAAGATCGATGCATATTGAGTAACTGTTACCAGGTCTGTATTTATACAATTTTCGGAGCCTCCGAAAATAGAACTAAAAACAGCAGCTACGGCGGTGCCTGCTATCGGGGTTCCTCCTATTGTGTTACACTGTCCGTTAATTATTGTATTGAAGGTACCACCAGTTGCAGCAAAAGTATTGATGGTATTAATATCTCCCATCAATATCGTGCTGAGATCGCCGTTATTATTGTTTGTCGGTGCTGCAGCCGGGATCCCTCCAAGAATCTGCGCACAAACGCCGGTTATTATCCCCACGGTGTTTGCGGGAACTGTCTGATCATAATAAACCGCTTGACAACTTGCACCACCTGATGGGTCGCAAAAAACGAATGTGCCTGGCATAAAAAATAATTTTAAAAGGTTGAAAAAATTATTACGATAAGGGTTTCCATTTTTGTATTTACCGAATTTATGAAATGTTTTTCTGATAATTAAACGTATTTCAAAAAAAACATGCTTATAGAATTGTTAATGACACTAACATGGTTAAAACAAGCATATTGTCACACATTTTCAAATTTTCAAATTCGCACATCAACTCCCTTCCCCTTTTAACGTTATATTTTTATTCGCAAACGTAGTAAAACCACAAAACCCTTATCTTTGTCCACCCCTTAAATATAAGGATTTAATTCATGAAAAGAATCGCCTTCCTGTCGGTAGCAACTGTATTGCTTTTTTTAATGGATAGCTGCTCTACCAAGTTCGATGTAGCTGCACCTTACAAAAATATCACTGTCATATACGGCTTCCTGGACCAGGCCGATACCGCCCATTATATCCGCATCCAGAAAGCTTTCCTGGACAACAACAAGAGCGCCCTCACCATGGCACAAAGCGCCGATTCCAATTATTATGCGAGCCTGAACGTGAAGATCGAACGGATCAATTTATATACTAACGGCGGCATCCACGACACCATTCACCTCAACCGTGTAGACCTCACAGCAGAGGGCTATCCGAAACAGGCCGGCGTGTTTTTCAATTCACCTAATTACGCCTACAAATTTACCGGCTTCCTCGATCCGCATTATTCATACCGCATTGTTGTTTCCAATAGCGCCACAGGCGAGGTAGACTCTGCCGAGGCGCCCGTAATTATTGATACCGACCCCTTTGCTTTCAACGTCCCGTTCCTCGATGATTCAAATGTAAACCGCGCCGGCCTTACTTTTTACCGCACACCGGTCACCAAGGCCGATGAGCTTAGCCTGGGCTGCACTTATACCCTGCCGTCTTCTTTCGGCACCTACAATTTCTATGGCCAGACCACTCCTGCAACGGTAGCACAAATGATCCTCCGCTTTAACTGGGCCGACTCAAATTTTGCCACACAGCAGATCACCTATCACTCCTCCGACCACGACCTCGGCCTTGTGGGCCTCGAAAATGGCAGCTTCGATTTCACTATGAAGAATATTGATGTGTACTATGCCATCCGCACTGCGCTGGGTGTTGCCCCGGCCAATACGGTGCGGTTACTCAACAGGTGCACCATTCTCGCATACCTGGGCACGCCCGACTACAATACCTATCAGCAGATACAGCAGGCACAGGGCACCGGTCTTACAGGCAGCGAAATAGGCCCCATCTACACAAACATAAAGGGCGCCAATGTGCTGGGACTGTTTACCTCAAAGGGTACTCGTGTGGGCAACATATCTATTAGCAGGGAGACTGTAGACTCACTGATCGTGAGCCCGATACTCTCAGAAATGAAGATCAGGGGAACTAAGTATTAGTATATTGCAATTTGTGGATTTCTTTCCTGGCAGTTGCACACCTCCGGCACATTTTTTGAGCCTTTAAGATTGATAATTTCGACCTATTTGCGTTGGGAACTCATTACAAATAATGACAAACGAAATTCATTTATTGCGCGCTCCTGATCGTGATATTCGTGTGATACTATTGTGATATAAATGTGATATTTTACGTGCCTAATCAGTTGAATATCAATAAAAACATGCGCAATTTTTTTTCTGCGGCAAAATGTGATATGCCACAAATAGCAGCATAATCCCAATACATAACGTATCGCCGGCTCATGCGGGATGCACATTTCCGGGTACACTTCTTGCTGCGGGTACCATTTTTATAGTAAATAATATACACTATGAGCGAGAAACGCAGCCGCCATATATGCCACTAACCGTACAAGTCATGACGTATCAACTTATCACTTATCAACTTATCGCGTTAACTGTCACATTGTCTGCCATAATTACAGAAAAAAGAGAATGGCATATTCATTGATTAGGTAAAAGCAATCCTGCCAGCCGGCAGGCAGGGTCGAAAGACTCAGGAAACGAAAAACAAAATATAATTATAACAGAATTACTATGGCAAAGATTATCGGAATTGATTTAGGAACAACCAACTCTTGTGTATCCGTGATGGAAGGCAACGAGCCCGTGGTTATCGCGAACGACGAAGGCCGCCGCACTACGCCCTCGGTTGTCGCATTTTTGAAGAACGGAGAGCGTAAGGTGGGCGATCCTGCAAAGCGCCAGGCAATTACTAACCCGATCAACACGATCCAGTCTATAAAGCGTTTTATGGGCCGCCGTTTTGATGAGGTTACAGATGAAATGTCGCATTTCACCTACAAACTCGTAAAGGGCGATAACAATACGCCACGTGTAGACATAGATGGCCGTCCTTACACACCACAGGAAATATCTGCAATGATCCTTCAGAAGATGAAGAAGACCGCAGAAGACTTCCTGGGTTATGAAGTAAAGGAAGCGGTGATCACCGTTCCGGCATACTTTAATGACGCTCAGCGCCAGGCTACCAAGGAAGCAGGCGAGATCGCCGGCCTCAATGTGCGCCGTATCATTAACGAACCTACTGCAGCAGCCCTGGCTTATGGCCTGGACAAGCAGCACAAGGACAGCAAGATCGCAGTATTCGACCTTGGTGGTGGTACGTTCGACGTATCAGTACTGGAACTGGGCGATGGCGTGTTTGAAGTAAAATCTACCAATGGTGATACGCACCTGGGTGGTGACGACTTTGATAAAGTAGTGATGGACTGGCTCGCTGAAGAGTTCAAGAAAGACGAAGCGATAGACCTTCGCAAGGACCCTATGGCATGGCAGCGCCTGAAGGAAGCTGCTGAAAAAGCAAAGATCGAGCTGTCTTCTTCACAGGAAACTGAAATTAACCTGCCATATATTACCGCAGTTGATGGCGCACCAAAACACCTGGTTCGCAAGATGACCCGCGCTAAGTTCGAGCAACTCTCTGATAAGCTCGTTGAGCGTACGCTGGAGCCATGCCGCAAAGCATTGAAAGATGCCGGCATCACTGCTGCTGAAATAGACGAAGTGATACTGGTGGGTGGTTCTACACGTATACCTAAAGTACAGGAAGTGGTAGAAAAGTTCTTCGGCAAGAAGCCACACAAGGGTGTGAACCCTGATGAGGTGGTAGCAATAGGTGCAGCTATACAGGGCGGTGTACTCACCGGCGATGTTAAGGATGTACTGCTGCTCGACGTCACCCCGCTGTCCCTCGGTATCGAGACCATGGGCGGTGTGATGACACGCCTGATCGAGTCGAACACTACGATCCCTACCAAGAAAAGCGAAACCTTCTCTACGGCCAGCGACAGCCAGCCTAGCGTAGAAATAAATGTATTGCAGGGCGAGCGCCCGATGGCTAAGGACAACAAGAACCTGGGCCGCTTCATACTCGATGGCATTCCACCGGCGCCACGCGGCACACCGCAGATCGAAGTGATCTTTGATATCGATGCGAATGGTATGTTGCACGTTACCGCTAAAGACAAGGGCACCGGCAAGCAGCAGAACATACGCATAGAGGCAGGCAGCGGTCTGAACAAGGAAGAAGTAGAGCGCATGAAGAACGAGGCTAAGGCTAACGAAGCTGAAGACAAGAAAGTGCGTGAGCGCGTAGAAAAGCTGAACAAAGCCGACGGCCTTATATTCAACACAGAAAAACAACTGAAAGAATACGGTGATAAGATACCAGCCGAAAAACGCGGCCCGATAGATACTGCAGTTGAAAAACTGAAAACAGCACAGAAGGCCGAAGACCTTGATGGTATAGACGCCGCAGAAGAAGAGCTGAACAAAGCATGGATGGCTGCCAGCGAAGAAATGTACAAAGCAGGCCAGGCAGCGCCCGGCGCAGATGGCGCACCACAAGGCAATGCCCAGCACGAACATGCCGGCGGCCATGATGGCAACGTAGCAGATGCTGAGTACGAAGAAGTAAAATAAAAACCCCAAACCCCTAAAGGGGCTTTGCTGGAGGATAAAAGATGAGGCTGATCGAAGGATCGGCCTCATCTTTTTCAGAAGCGTGATATATTTCATTTTTCATTGCTAATTTTGTAAAAACGAGCAACAATGGAACTGGCGGACCTTGATTTAAACAGTACGTATACATACGCAGACTATTTAAAATGGACGTTTAAAGAACGAGTAGAGTTAATAAAAGGCAAGATATTCGAGATGAGTCCTGCCCCTAGTTCAAATCATCAGCGGCTTTCTTCTCGTTTACATATCGCAATTGGTAAATTTCTTGAAGGTAAACCATGTGAAATTTTTTCCGCTCCTTTTGATGTAAGATTGCCTCGTAAATCAAAAGACGATAAAGACATTTTCACCGTCTTACAACCAGACATTTGCATTATTTGCGACCCATCAAAAATAGAAGAACGTGGATGTCTTGGTGCGCCCGATATTGTAGTAGAAATCTTATCACCTGCCAACAATAAAAAAGAACTTAAATACAAGAAGGAAATATACCAAGAATCGGGCGTAAAGGAATATTGGATTGTCGACGTTAGGGAAAAAGCCGTTCAGATCTATGTGTTTTCAAATCAGGCTGAAGTTTCGTCAACGTATTTGTACCCTGAAAATAAGATTACGAGTTCAATATTACCAGGTTTTTCATTAGATGTTGGCGTACTGTATACAAACTTGTAATGAAGTGTCAGTTCAACTGATTGAAACAAAAACGATGGTGTCCACGAAAATACATTTACGCACCTAGACGCTTAATACACTTCAGCATATCTATCCCCTTTAGCAGCACACCGCCAAACAGATCGCCTTTCTTTTCTATACGCTTCATGATGTTTTTCATCGTAAAGTTGGAAGGATGAAGACCTTTCTTCACCTCGCTCCATTCCAGCGGGGTGCTTACGGTGGCTCCCGGCTTAGGCCGCAGGCTATATGCGCACGATAGCGTTTGTCCCTTCCGGTTCTGCAGATAGTCTATGTAGATGTTGTCCTTGCCGCGCTTGCTCAGTGATCGCTCCAGGCTGGTGAACTCCGGTAACTCGTGTTGGGTAAGCACCGCTACGGCATGCGCAAATTCTTTGGCCTGGTCATAGGTATACTTAGCACCCAGCGGCACATAGACATGAATACCTGTAGCGCCGGATGTCTTGGGAAATGAAGCTGCGCCGGCCTTGTCCAGTATGGATTTTATAACAATGGCCGTTTCTATCACCTGCTCAAAGGTGTTGTTTTCCGATGGATCTATATCCATCACCAGGTAGTCGGGGTTATCCAGCTTCTTCAGGCGCGAGTTCCAGGGGTTCATCTCTATGCATCCCAGGTTGGCGAGGTATAGCAGCGTAGGCTTGTCATTGCAGATTATGTAATTGATGTCCTTGTTGGCGCTCTCTGAGTATAGGGCTATGTGCTTTACCCATTCCGGTGCCTTCAGCCCCGCATCCTTATGGAAAAAGCCCTTGTCTGCAAGTCCGTTTGGCATGCGCAGCAGCGACTCCGGCCTGTCCTTCATATACTTTATGATGTGCGGGTATACGGTGTTGTAGTAGTCGATCACATCACCCTTGGTATAGCCTTCATCCGGCCAGAATACCTTGTCAAGATGCGTGAATGCAAGCTTCTTGCCGCCTATAGTTTTTGTTGCTTCCATTTTCCCAGGTTTAGTATTATCAGTATGGTCATCGTCAACACTATCATCCCTCACCTCTTCATGCACTTCTTTAGCAGCCTTGTCTATTCGCAGCCCCATAAAGACGGGGTGCCGTCGCGTACCACCCTGCGTCACTTCCGTATACTTCAGGTTGCAGACAAGTGCGGGCTTCACCCAGGTTACCGCGCCATTCAACGGCACCTTCACTCCGAATGGCGACTTGTCGGTCTTCAATGGCTGCAGTTGATCGTACACATCCTTGAGCGTCTTTTCCGTGAACCCGGTACCGGTATGCCCTATATAAATGAACTTACCCTTTTTGTACAAGCCCAGCACCAGCGCCCCGAAGTACTTCCTGCTACCACCCGGTTCGGTATAGCCGGCTATCACTGCTTCCTCCATGATCACATTCTTCACCTTCAGCCAGTCGGCAGAGCGTGTAGCTTCTCTGTAGATACCATCGGCACGCTTGGCGATCATGCCTTCCAATCCCTGCTTCTTTACCAGTGCAAAAAAGTCCTTACCACGTTCTTCGATGTGATCGCAGTACTTTACAAGATCGCTCTCCGGCAGCAGCTTCCTGAGTATGTCCTTTCGTTCCAGCAGCGGCCTGTCTTCTATAGATTTGCCACCTACGGCAAGGCAGTCAAACACATAATAGCAGATGGGTACTTCCCCACCCTGTTCATACTGTTGTATGAGTTGAAAGGAAGGCTTGCCCTCGCTATCCAGCGCCACGATCTCACCATCAAGCACCACATCTTTCTTGATCTTAGAGAGCTCCTCATATACGGCAGGATAATCGGCTTTGAACGACAGCCCGTTCCTCGAATACAACCGCGCCTCCTTCTTACTGATCTCTGCTACGGCACGGTAGCCGTCCCACTTTATCTCGTATATCCAATTGGGGTCGTCAAAGGGTGCGTCATGCAGCTTAGCCAGCATGGGCTTTATATAATGCGTAAACTTGTGATTGCGGCTGCCATGATGGGATTGAGCATAAGACTTCGGCTGCGGCTCTTCTGGTGGCTCTTTTTTAAGCAATACCGGCTTTACTTTTTTTTTACCACTTTGCCTTTATTGCGTTCGGCGGTGTATGCCAGCGAGCTCTTCTTTGCATAGTCTTCACTGTTATAGTCCTCATCAGTAGCATACTTGTCCTTATGTTTTATAAGCAGCCATGTCTTCTCGTCCTTCTTCATGTTCACGAGTGCGAAGTCGCCTTTCAGATGCTTGCCGTGCATCCGGAATTTTATGCTACCAGCATGCAGATGTTTGGAGAATTCCTTTGCACCGATCACATTGGCATCTTCATCAATCGGTTCATAAGTGCCGTGGTCCCAGACATCTACATGTCCTGCACCATAGTTGCCCGCGGGTATATCACCCTCAAAAGTGGCGTAGTCTTTTGGGTGGTCTTCCACCATCATTGCCAGGCGCTTGTCCTTCGGGTTCAGCGATGGACCCTTGGGTACCGCCCAGCTCTTAAGGGTGCCGTTCAGCTCCAGCCTGAAGTCATAATGCAGGTGGCTGGCGTGGTGCCGCTGCACCACAAATATCAGCTTCCCTGCATCCTTAGCCGCTTTGCCGGAAGGCTCGGGAGTCTCGCTAAAATTCCGCTTGCTATTGTATTTCGCCAGGCTCATTATGATGCTTTTTTCTTTGGTTCAAGGCTTGCTTTCAGTTGTTCCATCAGGTCCTTGCTCTTATTATGTATGATCTTGAATTTAGGCGTTGTCACCTTCTTACCCTTGGCCTTGGCTTCTATTATTTTCATCAGGTCCTCGTCATATGTATCCTTATACTTGTCCATCGAAAATTTCTTAGGTGTGAGCTGGTTGATCAGCGCCTGTGCCATTTTCAGCTCTGCCGGCTTTATGGTTATCTGCTTCGGCAATTCCAGCTCTTCGTATGCCCTTATCTCCTCGGCAAACCTCAGTTTCTGCAACAAGATCACCTCATCCTGTGGCTTCAGGATACACAGATTTTCTTTATTTCTCAAGACAAACACCCCCAATGCTACCTTACCACTTTGCTTCAATGCCTCCCTCAATAACACATATGCCTTCTCGCCACCCTTTGTCGGCGCCAGGTAATAAGGAGTATCATAAAACGTGCTGTCGATCTGCTCCGTTTTTACAAACTCATTGATATCTATCATCTTGCTTTTCTTCGGACTCACTTTCTCAAAGTCCTCGTCGGTAAGCACCACATAATCATCATGGTATTTATAACCCTTTACAATGTTTGCCCATGGCACTTCTTTGCCGGTATTGGCATTGATGCGGGCATAGTGAATGTTGGCATGACCGTGCTTATCCAGCATATCAAGACTCAGGGAACTCTCCTGCGTAGCGCTGAAAAGCCTGATCGGTATATTCACCAACCCGAAACCAATAGAACCTGTCCAGATAGCGCGCATAAAAATTCTTTATTTAAAACCAGTTAACCGGTTAAAAAAAGCATGCCGCAAAGAAACAAATCCATGTTGTTGTACTCAATGACAAATATCAGCGCTAAGCATAATCATGATGTGAAGAACCGGTTCAGGTTTACCGCACCCGTCCCATCGGAAAGCTTTCAGAATGCATTTTGCCACTGACATTCCCGGAAACAACGGCAAGCAGAGAATCGGCTCCAATACGCTTATAGCTGATCTTTTGAGGAAAATCATGCGCCTGGTTTTCGAAGACCATTTCACTGTCTGTGACATTGGTTGACGTAAAAATTACCGGCTTACCATCATTTTGACCGTTAACCGTAGGAATGTAAAGCAGATCATTGCCCTTTTGTTCCAATTTGACGGTTTCCTGTGGAATGGTATCGCTGCCCTTTACAAAGAAGCTTTTACCAGCATAAGCAGACCCGCTCTCTTTAACCCATACTTCATACGCTACGCCATCTGGTGTATTGCTTTTCCAGGAACCGATAAGCCAGCCGGCACTTTCAATTTTGCCTGCGGGGGGAATCGTAGTTTCGCTTTGACTAGCCTTGTTATCTGTAGCTCCGCCACACGATACCAATGTAATTGTAATAATTGCGAGCAACGCCCTGTATTGTGCTGTTTTCATCTTGTTCTTTTGCTTTACTATGAAGTGAAATTTCAAACAGAGTTTATGATGCTAGTCTCACAAATCCTACAAAATCAGTTCCTGGTATTTTGGTGGCACCGGCCTGCCGCAGCATTGTCACCATCTGCCCACGATGGTAAGTAGCATGGTTAAAGACGTGATGAAGCACCTGGTATACCGGCATTTTATGCGTCGTTTTCTGGCGGTCATAAAACTCGACTATATGTGCGAGTGCACGATCATCATATTGCTGTGCTACAAACCGTATGATCGCCTCAGAATCTGACTGCCACCTATTGCAGACATCGTCAAAAAGCAAAGCAACATCCTCCCCGTGCCATACCGGATGTTCGGCCAGCTGCAGGCGTTGCAGCCATATCGACTCTGCACCCCAGGTATGCAAAACGGTGCGCCGCAATGTAGGAAAGCTGCTGTTTACCTCTTTATCAACATCACCATCGCCAAGGCCCAGCATGGCATCGATGATCAGTTTATTGGCCCATTTGTTATATTGGGCGTATTGCAGCAGTAATTCCTTCATGGTAACTTATCTTTATGCTAAATTAAACGATAAAATGGCTGGTAAAAATAATTTTTCGGGGTTCGACACTGTTTGCATTCGCGGCGGACATACCTCCGAGAGCAACCGTGCACACCTCACTCCTATATATGCTTCGAGTACGTACACCTTCGATAGTGCTGAACAAGCCATTGCTGTATTTAAAGGAGAGGAAGAAGGCTATATCTATGGCCGCTGGGGCAATCCTACCATTGCCGAGGCCGAGGAAAAGATCGCACTCCTGGAGGCATATGGCTTAAAGCATAAGGACGGCAGCCCACTGAAACTTAAAGCGCTACTCCACTCCTCGGGCATGTCTGCGATATGCACTATGCTGCTCAGCAATATAAAAGCCGGCCAGAAGATCATTACCCATTTCTCTTTATATGGCGGTACACATGAACTGGTGGAAAAAATACTACCTGGTCTGGATATAGATGCGGTCATCGTTGACTTCCATGATATGAGCAAAGTAGAGGACGCACTGAAAGCAGATGCGAACATCCGGCTCATGCATATAGAAACACCGGCAAACCCTACATTGCAATGCGTGGATATTGAAGCGCTCTCTGCACTTGGTAAAAAGTATGGACTAACGGTGTGCGTTGACAACACTTTTGCTACGCCATACCTCCAGCAACCTTTTAAGTATGATGTTGATTATGTGATGCACTCCACTACCAAATTCCTGAATGGCCATGGGACATTGATAGGCGGAGTAATGGTAGGCCGGGACCTGGAAAAAATGAAAAGCAGCGTTACTAAAATGCACCGCATGCTGGGCGGCAACAGCAATGCATTTGAAGCATTCCTACTCACGAATGGGCTGCGTACTTTCGGGCTACGGATGGAGCGACACTGCGCCAATGCCCAGAAAGTAGCTGAGTTCCTTGAACGCCATACGGGCATAGAAAAAGTAAACTACCTGGGCCTTGCCAGCCACCCCGACCATGCCATATGCAAAAAGCAGATGAGAAACGGAGGCGCTATGCTCAGTTTTGAGCTAAAAGGAGGATTTGACGCTGGGGTAGCGTTCATAAACAGGTTGAAGATGTGCACCAATGCCGTATCTCTCGGCACCTGCGATACGCTGGTATGTCACGCTGCCTCAACCACTCATCTTGGGGTACCAAGAGAAAAGAGACTTGAATTCGGTATCACTGACGGACTGATAAGAATGAGTGTAGGGATAGAAAATATCGAAGATATTTTGCAGGACCTGGAACAAGCCATAACCGCACCCGGCCAATAGCCGCATACCCGTTACTCTTTTACCAGTTTATGTGAAGACCGGATGTTGCCCGGAGCTATGACGTTCAGCATATATGATCCCCCGGGCAGATCGCCGGCCGGTATTGCAACGCGTTCACTATTCCCGCTATTACTTTGCCATTGTACACGGCCACTCATATCGGTTAGCGAAAGACTGCTGTTTGCCGGCAAATGCATCACCTCCCAGCCGGCATTTGCGGGATTGGATAATATGGTCACATTTTTCCCATTATCTTCCGGCACACCCAGTGTAAGGTCATGTACATAGCTTAGCAGCTTGTAGGTAAGCCAGCAATTGGGATCCATGAACATGCCTGTAAGGGTATTACCGTATGTAAAATGAAACGTTTGTACCACCTGATCGTTGAGAATACGCACCACGGTATCGCCGGAGACCGCATGCAGGCGAAACTCTATCGGCACCTTAAATAACGGCACAGAAGCAGGAGCTGAGGTGGTTTGGGTAAGCTCTATATATACATCGCTGCCCACCTGGTTCCAGTGCAAAACGTACTTTGGAAATCCCTCCAGGTATATCCATTGCTTGAAAAAAGTATCCAGGTTTATACCATTTACTACAGTGCCGAGCAGTGCTTTGGCTGAGTTTTTGAAATCATCAATAGTACCATTACCCCCGGCATTTAGCTGCTGGTAGTTGCGAAAAATGTGAAAATAGTCGCTGTCATTATTGACTACAGACCGTAATGTGTGCAAAACGACAGATCCTTTTCGGTAAGTGAGCCTGCTATCAAGTATGCGATCTTCATTCACTGTATCATCTACGTATATCGACCCTGTATCGTATGTTTTCACATCATTCTGGGAGTACACTATGTATGAACGGGAATATGCAGGGGATGCATAAAAATGATCGAAATACAGGTAACTGGTGTACGTGGCAAATCCTTCACTCATCATAATGTCGCGCCAGGTACCGCATGTTACATTATTGCCAAACCACTGGTGGCCTAGTTCATGGGCAATTGTTCCGACACCCAGGGCCGGCGCTCCGATAGTTGTCATTGTCTGGTGCTCCTGGGCGCCGCCCCAGTACACAACGCTATGGCCAAATTTCTCTTTCGCGAAAGGATACATACCATATAAACCGGAAAAATAATCGATCATCAGACCTGCTGTGTCTAATATGTTCTTATACATAGGAAGAAAAGCGGGATCGCGGTATATATAGTTCTGCACCAGCATGGAATCTGTGCCGCCCGAAAAATGCATGTAATAGGAGTAGTCGGTATACGCAGCTACAGCCATTGAGATAAGGTAGTAGTTGATCGGGTAACGCTCTTTCCATTCATACCGGGAATGTGTGGCATCCACGGGAGTAACCGCCTGGAGCAAACCATTGCTACCTGCCTTTAATGAGTCCGGAACAGTGATCCACATATCCACTGAATCTATTTTATCCCGCAATGATTGCTTGCATGGCCACCATCTGCTGGCCTGGTATGGTTCGCTAACAGTAAACAATGTATTTGCTCCCCAGTCAGGATCAAGAAGATTATACATTCCACCGCCTGAATATATGGTGGCAGATGCAATTGTGCCATGATAAAAGATCTGTGCCGTGAATATGTCCCCGGAAGTCAATGGAGTAGTTAATGATATGCGCCGGATACTATCTGTGCCTCCTACGGTGTAAAGCACTCCATTCACTTTCGCCGAGTCAATGGTATAAGCAGTATCTAACTCAAACACATATGACGGCATGCTGCCGGCGGTTACCCTTGCCGTGGTTGTTACATCGCCGCTCAAAGCAGTAGAAGTATTGGTCACGTTCAGATTGAACTTCAGGTGCTTTACATCATAGTCGTCTTCCGCAAGATCTGCTACAGTGGACCGATAAGTGCTCCGACCGTTTTGATGAGCAGGGTCATGTGTAACAAATGCATTTTGCCGGGCCTGTGCAATAGAGCTGATATAAAATGTACATAAATAAATGAATATAGCTATTCTCATGACCGATTATGAATGGTTGTATATATTAGACGAGCAATTTATATAAATTCTTGGGTAGCGCCGGAACTATTTCTTTGCTAATTTCGTTCATTGGTATAATACCAATTGACTCAACCGGATAATTTACGCACCAGGCCAAAGCATGAAAATAGACATTCACACCCATATAATGCCAGAGCATATACCCAACTGGTTTCAAAAGTTCGGGTATGGCGAGTTCATAAGACTTGAGCATCACAAGCCCTGCTGTGCGCAGATGATAAAGGGTGACAAGGTGTTTCGCGAGATAGAACAGAATTGCTGGGACCCGAATGTGCGCACTAAAGAAATGGATGATACAACTGTAGATAAGCAAGTGCTCTCTACCATCCCGGTATTGTTCAATTATTTTGCAAAGCCTGAGCACGCACTCGAAACATCACGTTTCTTCAACGACCACATCGCACAGTGTGTCGTGCACCAACCCAACCGCTTCATCGGGATAGGTACTGTGCCCATGCAGGACGTAGATACAGCCATTAAAGAAATGGAGCGCTGCATTACGGAACTGAAAATGCCTGGCATTGAAATAGGCTCGAACATCAATACTAAAAACCTCAGTGATCCATCCTTTGCGCCCTTTTGGGAGGCGGCGGAGCAACTGGGGTGCAGCCTATTCGTGCATCCGTGGGAAATGATGGGCGAAAATGATATGCAACGTTATTGGCTGCCCTGGCTGGTAGGTATGCCGGCGGAGACCAGCCGGGCTATTTGCTCCATGATCTTTGGTGGTGTGTTTGAAAAGTATCCTAAGCTCAAGGTCGCTTTTGCCCATGGCGGTGGCAGCTTTCCGCTCACCATTGGCCGCATAGAGCATGGCTTCAATGTGCGCCCTGATCTATGCGCCATCGACAACAAAAAAAATCCCCGTGATTATATCGGTAAGTTCTGGATAGATGCCTTAGTTCATGATCCCAAAGCGCTCGATTTTATTATCGACATAATGGGTCATGATAAAATATGCATGGGCAGTGATTATCCGTTCCCTCTTGGAGAGCATCATCCCGGCAAGCTAATCGAGAGTATGGGGTATACGGCTGATGTTAAAGACAGGTTGTTGAATGGGAATGCTATGGAATGGCTGGGATTGTAATTTACCGGTCTATATCGGATCTACATTCGGCAGAATAATATGCTTGGCTTCGTTATCCTTCATCAATACCCGCAACAAGTCTAGCTCTTCACTCTCAGGAGTTTGGTCTTCCACCTGGAATACTTGTATGCAGCATGTAACCGCTTTATTGTAGTCGTCTCTAGTTTTTATTTCGTTCCTGTTTATCGATTGAACGATTTTATGAGCATATAACTTCCTGCAATTAATGCCGGTAACACCCCAAATCCCCTCCGTTCCACAAATTGTCATCCAGGTCTTTTGTATTCATAGTCGATGTAGAATCAGCGGCACCAATCGCCGGTGAGCCTTCGGTCAAATGAAAATCGCCGGTGTTCTTATTCTTAAACATCGGATCCTGGTTAAAGATGCAATTATTGAAGGTTACAAAGCTTTCCCTCACTGTGCCCATTTTCAGCAGGCAATGGTCCAGCACCAGGTTTGCCGTTACACCAGATGGCGTATTGGTGGCATCGCATACTATCTCACTGTCCAGCGAGCCATAGACAATACAGTTGCGCATTACGGCCCCAAGATCTGCATAGTAAGTAGGGTCGCCTATCACACCGTTCCAATAATAATCCAGGATGGTTACTGTGCCGTAATTAGCATGGCTTAACGCCGATGTACCATAGTTAGCAAACGTGCAATTGGTGAACGTATCCTTGCCACCCAGCACTATTGCCAGCGCCTCTTGTCCCGTGGTGCTTATGAGGCTGTTTGTAGCTTTGACGGTGCCATGAAAACTGTAAATACCATAGCCGTATGAATTTTGAATTACAGAGTGATCGAAAAATAACTGCAATGAGCCTGCGACGGCAGAAGAGTCAGGAGCTATCTGTATCGCAGCGGGAATGCCCGTTAGCGCGCCATTACCGCAGTTTTGAATGATGGTATGTGTAAGCCTGCTGCCACTGCTCTTTGAGTCGAAATAAATACCGCCCCATTCACCGGGATAACCCATGTAACCAAAGTACGCCCTGTCCAGCCGGTCTCCCTGGAAGATAACGCTGTCTGCTTTGGTGCCATTTGCGATCAGTGTGCCGAATACGGCCACTGCAGCATTCTGGTGCATATATATCTTACATCCGTGCGTTAACGTAAGCCTGACACCGGGGTTTATCTGCAGTCCATGTGGTTTTAAAGTATCACCCGACCAAATGATAACATAGGGCAGCGTATCGGTCCAGGTTGCGTTTGCAGTCAAAGCGCTGTCTTTAATATAGTGCGCATTTTGCCCGTAGGCAGTGAAGCCAACATAAAAATCCTTTCCGTTCAGCGTTGCAACCAGGGAGTCTGTGATCACAAACGGAGTCAGCACATTATTTGGATCTATTGTCACCGTGGCAAACACATAAATGCTGTCATGTGCCGGTATCTTCAAATTCGTAACACTGTTGCCGGGAAACCCGTCAACGTTCAAACGAAAGTAGGATGCAGCACCACCTGCCAGGCGTACAGAGCTAACCACCACTTCATCATTCTGCGGGTTATAGATCAGTAAGCCGGTTGTAAAGCTTCCTGCTGCGGTAAATACCGTATCAAACTTTAAAGTGTCGACAGAAAATTTCAATATACCACCCACTGTCTGCACTCTCGTTTTCTTGCAGGAAACGCCCATCAGCAGGCTCACTACCGTTATGGCAACAATGACTATGTACGATGGTTTAATGCGCATTTTTTATACTTAGGTTTGTAAAAATAGCAAACTGTACGGATAACGTTCCAACAACTAATTAATTGTAGCCTGAACTAAAATTAAAGCCCTTGTTTCGCTTGCATTGCTTGAATGCAGTGTACTTTTGCATTCTACCATGGCTTGTATCACGCTGCTCTCTGATTTTGGCCTGCAAGACGCATCTGTCGCCATTGCAAAGGGCATATTAATGCAGCATGCGCCGGCCATCCCCATTGTTGATATCAGCCATGAAATTACTCCGTTCCACACCGGCCAGGCAGCCTACCTACTGGCGTCTGCTTACAAAAAATTTCCGGAGGGTTCCTTTCACGCTGTATTATTCGACCTGTTTTCTGAACCTGTACCTCGTCTGGCGCTGTGCACCTGTAACGGCCATTATTTCCTGGCACCCGACAATGGTATTCTCCCGCTTGCATTAGCAGCAAATATCAATGACTCATGGCTTTGTTTTGAGATGAAGAAGGAACATACCTTCTCAGACTGGCTGAGCGCCACAGGCGCTATGATCAGTTCTTTGCAGTCAAAAAAGGTCGTCAACCCCGATCTTCCTGGGCTGGACCTTAAAGTGATGGCAGATAAGAGTATGCCAAAATTTGACGGAACAGTGATCACATGCGAGGTGATACACATAGACCGATATGAGAACGTGATCATTAACCTTACGCGCGATCAATTCGAAACATGGGGTGGAAAACGATCATTCCGCCTCTCGTTTGTGGGCATGGAAGAGATAGAGACCATAAGCGCCAACTACCACGATGTGCGCGAGGGTTTCAAGCTTTGCCGTTTCAACAGCAATGATTATCTTGAAATTTGTATCAACCGCGGCAATGCCGCAAGCCTCTTCGGGCTGCGACTTGGCGGAAGACTCAATGACATAAAAATAATCTTTGAATGATAGTCCGTATAGTACAAATGACCTTCAGGGAAGGCGCAGTAAACGATTTTGTTGCCCTGTTCGAGGAACGTAAGCAAACAATCAGAAGCTTCACGGGATGTACCCACCTTGAGCTCTGGCAGGACAGCAAACAACCAAATGTGTTCTTCACCCACAGCCATTGGGAGACTGAGGCAGACCTTGATCACTATCGCTTCTCCGCATTTTTCAAGGATACCTGGGGCAAAACAAGAGTATTATTCGAAGCTGCCCCGCAGGCTTGGAGTGTGGTGGTCAGGTCTGTAAGTTAATAAACGATAAGTTGGCCGTCTAAACCAGCGAACCTGATCAGTATATCATTTTATCAACTTATCCCTTATCAACCTTTTAACGCAGTTAGTATCTTCTCCTGGACTTCTTTTAGCTGATTGGCAGTAAGCTTTATTTTGGGCCTGGTAAAATTCAGGTCGTCTGCTGAATTTATGGGTACGAGGTGCATGTGCGCATGAGGCACTTCCAGACCTATCACGCTTATGCCACACCTGTCGCAGGGAAAAGAACGCTCAATTGCTTTTGCAATTGGCCTGGCAAACACCAGCCACTCACTGAGCAACTGGTCATCCAGATCAAAAATTTTGTCTGTTTCTTTTCTGGGTACAATCAACACATGCCCTTCCCGCATTGGAAAAATATCAAGGAATGCGAAAAAATATTCGTTCTCAGCAATTTTATAGCAGGGTATCTCTCCGGCTATTATTTTCGAAAATATGCTGGCCATACTAAATGCTTATGTTTTCTATCTTAAGCTTAAACGAGCCTACCGGTGCAGTAATTTCTGCGGTCTCTCCCACCTGCTTGCCCAGCAACCCTTTGCCGATCGGAGAGGTTACGGAAATTTTGCCAAGTTTCAGGTCTGCTTCTTTTTCAGATACTATCTGATATATAAAAGTCTTCTTGTTGCCCAGGTGTGTTACCGTAACTTTGCTCAGTATTGATACCTTACTAATATCTATGTCCTTCGCGTCTATCACGCGTGCATTCATTAACGCTGTTTGTAGTTGCGCGACTTTTGCTTCATGATGCCCTTGTGCCTCTTTAGCCGCATCATACTCTGCATTTTCCTTCAGATCACCTTTTTCCCTTGCTTCGGCTATCTGCCTTGCGATCTCCGCACGTCCGGTCGTCTTGAGGAAGTTCAGTTCCTCCTTCATTTGTGCTAATGTCTCCTTCGTAAGATAATTTAAATCAGACATTGTTATTTTGTTTAGTCATTACAGAAAAAAATACAACGCCTCTGTTTAGCAGAAGCGTTGTGATACAAAAGTACAAAAAAAATAAATTATCGTGTCAGGCGCAAAGATAATGCATGCACTCCGTTGGCGGGGCGCACAGTAGGCCTGAAAGAATAGTCGAGCGCCAGCACCGGGCCATTGCCCAGCCTGGTCTGAACGGTAGCGCCCATTGCAAGACCCATATACATGGTTGTGCTTGTTGTAGGGTTACCTATCCCATTCTCATACCTGTAAGCAGCACGCAGCATAAAGAGGTTTCTGAACCCGTACTCCATACCTAATCCCATGTAATCGTTATTGAATGAATTAGATGTAAAATTCCCAATTACCGAAAGCCTGTGCATAGGCAACGCATCTTTGCTGCTCAAATGATTTTCATCGAGGAAGATATCATAAGACAAGCCTATATTCAGGTAAGTCGGCATTTCAAACTTATCAGAAGGGTATCTTTCGCTTACAGCAAAAGTAGGGTTACTCTGTGGTTGCTCTCCGTTCACAGAAAAACCAGTTCCGGAAAAACGCATATTTGTACCGATGTTCCGCAATGTGATGCCGA
The DNA here is from genome assembly GCA_947476485.1 of Chitinophagaceae bacterium. GTDB lineage: Bacteria > Bacteroidota > Bacteroidia > Chitinophagales > Chitinophagaceae > Nemorincola. Next base: position 41,150 of record CANJQU010000013.1, on the reverse strand, counting down.
AGTGGAAATTATCCCTTTTGCCGGTCACATACTGTATACCACCTTCAAAGGCCAGGCCAAGTGCACTGATATTGCTGATCTGTTCAGAAACATAAGTAAAACCAACACCGGCATTAATGTGCGTAGAAAACTGCTTTGCAAAGCCAATAGACACATTAAGAAACTGGGGGTGATACGTACCCTGACCTTCAGGATTAAAATAGGTGCTCGATGGGATATCGCCGAAGCTCATCGACATGATATTTACGCCGATCACACCAGCCTCACCTACCTTTTGCGCGACAGCAAGATTATTGATGCTGATGTTCGTACCGCTGAGGTATATGCTGTGCGATAATCCAACTTCCGTTGAAGAATCCTGTGCAAGACCTGCAATGTTCATCTTCATTGCTTCAATACCGCCCACTGCAGCGGTATTCAGGGCAAAAAGCCCTGTTGACCTCGCCCATGGGTTGATCAGCAATTCGGGCGCGCCCGATTGACCGGTGCGGTCTTTATTACCCGCGAAACTGTTAAAAGACATTCCAATAGCGCAAACTGCAACTATAGCCTTGGTGGAAAAAATTTTCATACACATAAACGAATAAAGCATTTATTATCTCTGCCTGCAGCAGCAGGCAGAGATTAAATTAATTTTAGTAAGTAGTAACATCAATCGGACGGCTTGCTCCAAACCAGCGGATAACCGTTTCGCCTAAGCCTTCTGCTTTCACATCCATCAGGTACATACCGCTTGATATCGGCAACCCAGCCAGGTTGCGGATATCCCAATCAATATACGAAGTATACGGGTCATTCTTGGTTAGCGTACGTATCAGGGAACCATCAAGGCTGTAGATATTAATGTCTGCCTTTGCAGGGAGATTGATGATCCTGACCTTTGTGTCAAAACGGTTTTGCTCGTAACCAGAGTAACCATAGTACGGGTTAGGAACAGCAAATATCCTGTCCAGCAGTGCATTCCTGTTCGTTGTATCAGAAACAGCTCTTGGCGCAAGTTCCGACGTATTGAATGTATAATAAGGATTATAAGGCGTAGCTGCCGATGGCGTCACCGGCCAGTTGGCAGATGGGCCGTTTGGCACATCCTGCGCCTGATAAGGAGCATAAGGACGGGTAACGCGGAACCTCAATGTTGTGGTATTCGGTATGATACCCTGACCAATCGTTTTCAGACTAATATTTGGATTCAAAAGCGGGACGCCAACCCATGCGGCCATAGCATACGCAGTCTTTATAGTAACCAAACTACCGGAAGTAACCGCCGTCTGTATATTCGCCTTAAACACCTTATCACTGTCGTATTTTGTAGCGAGCACATAAACAATGTGCTTGCCTCCAAAAAGTATCGAATTATTAAACGGATTGAATTCCGATGACGATGGATTCCAGATCATATCATTGCCGTTATCGCTGGCCAGATAGGAGTCTTCACCGAAAACGATATTCAGACGTTGTCCGGTACCCTCATCAATGGCATAACCTGGGAACCATGACATTCCTTCATTAGCAGCGTCTTCTTCATATATTGGTGACCTGCCATCGCCAGCGACTACGCCATCCCAGCCGGCATGTTTTCTGAGGAAGAATTTATGCGCCCTGTTCTCGGCAAGAGCGGTATCTTCCTGCTCCTCAACTACGGCACACCTGGTCCATTTCGACCTGTCGGCGGTAAACACCAGGTTAACATCAGGCATCCTGTTCATGATACCTCTTGCTTCTTCAATGCTGTTTGAACCATAAATTGCCGCGCCAACTTCAAATCCACATACTGTTCCGGTACCGGTGTGACCACCATAGTAGAACCCGGCAGCAAGGGCGTAAGGGCCCCATGTGCTCTTGGTTGGTGTGAAGTTTGCCAACATATTCTGGTATGCAGCCAGGGTATCGAGCTTATAGTCATTGAACTGGCAAGGGGAAGGGGAAGTATATCCCTGCGTATTCCCGGCTCTGAGCCAGTTAGCAAAACTACTATCTGACTCATCTGTTACGCCCCACAACCATGGCTGAGCGGGATCAGAAAATGTGATGTCGGAAGTAATATACCCGTTACCATTTCGCTGGTCGTAACCTGGGAGTTTTACCTGTGCCAGCGATATGGATATACCGTATTTTTCAGATATTTGTTCGTTGATAGTTGCTATTGTCTGCTCGGAGTATATAGTATCCACATTACCGTCAGGGCCAAAGCCGGTCAGCGTCCAGGTTCCTTCAGTAACAATACCAAGTTTAGCGGTATTGGCACCATTTACCTGTAATACCCAGTTGAATTTAGGAACCAGAACCGGGTCAACTACCTTTACACCTATCGGTCCTTCCCCTCTGTTATATGTAGCGGAGCCTATGCTGCCGTTAGCAACTATAGCGTCTTCTGATGCCGGATCTAACTGAACAACGTTACCGCCGTTACCCTGACCTTCCATTCTTGTCACAGTTACACCGAAGCCATAATCAGAATTGAGGACAGTACCCATACCACCACCAGATAAACCACTGATAACATCGGCAGGATTTGGCAATGCCGGAACTACAGGTATATTAATTCCTGCTGCCCCGTGAGAACTACCAATATAAGGCGCGTCCTGGGTGAATGTAATGTTCCGGGGATCAAAACTTGAGAAATTGTTGAAACCATACGCTATGGCTACATAGTAGTAGGTGTGGTAGTTGATCAGGCTCTTATCAGAACTGTTAGAGAACTGATCCTGCGTGATCTGGAAGCTGTGAACGATACCGCTGTCCTTACCAATAACCTTGATCTGCGGTACACTTGTTGTATCACTTACAGCGATGTCCTGAACATAGTTTACGATCTGCGTAACACCATCATGAACGTCGCACTGGAAAACTTCTGCTGCTTTTGTACGGTCAACCTCACCAGTTGTCTGGTTAAAGATATCACCCGAACTTACCTGGCTGTTAGCCAACTGGAAAACGCGGTAACCCTGGAATTTATACAAAGAGTCCGGACGACCGTGAGCCTTAACTACCGGCTGGTGATACTGCAGTGAGTCATTATACTTACCGTCAACACGGCCATAGTTCTCACCGAAGTTATTGCTGCCGTAGTCATTAACGAGATAACAAACGAGTCTTCTGTCCAACGCCCTGATCACAAGTCTTGGAGCTTCAGGACCTTCAACGGTTTTAAAGTGATTATCAAACAAAGCCTGGGCTCCGTCATCAATATTCCGGATCAGGCCAAAAGTAGTATTCCCGCAACCGCCGGCCGGCTGAGGCGCCCATACACAACCAAATGTGATATCGTTAATAGCGCCTGGCAACAATTGGAACGGACCAGATGAGAATATGAAACGCCTGTCACCTGTTGCATTGTTACACGCACACTCAGACCATTGCGACTGATCGCCCGGATCTCCCCAGAAAACGAAATTTGAGGCAGGACCGGAACCATAACCTACTGAAGGTATACCAGACCCCTGGAAATCGTACGCGAAACGCTGACCATTGATTATCGAACCGGTCATGTAGTTATACATCTGTATACCATTGTTCGGGTTACCGATAATACTCGCGTCATTATTGAAGTACGTAAAATTGGTCATACCCAGCGTCTGTATTTCAACAGTATCAGGTAAACCTGTACGATGGACGGTAACACTCCTCTTAGGACCCTGGAAGAAGTCAAGAGCTACCTGTGGCGGATTGAGACCATAGCTGTTCACCGGGTGATTTGCACTTCCGCCATCGTCATTGGTACCGTTATACAATATACCTAAGCCCCTTGATGTATCACAACCAATGTAATCATCCAGGTACCATCCTAAGTCGGCATCATCCCAAACAGCAATATATGTACTGTCAATAGTAAGGGCACCCCGGTTGATAACGCGGTAGTTGCAAAAAGAAGAGTTATTTAAGAAATCCTGGGTTGCATAGGCAAACGCGCTGGTCTGAACCTCAATACCCATCGCTGCAGTGAGGGACATCTGCTTTACGCTGCCCGCATCGTTGAACACCCACCAGATATACTCATCACCGGTGATAGCAGGATACTCACCCAGATCCGGCTCATACCTACCGTTACCGTTAATATCCACAAACGGTGCATAAGTAAAATTCGGGTTCATATAAAGCTTGGTAGTACCATCTGCACCTATCGCGCCTTTATGCGGATTGGTGCTGGTATTACCCGCAGCAGGCCATTGATTGATGGCATCGAATTGTGAACCACTGTTATCGCCACCGGTCTTATAGTTTTGAATGAATTTGTTCACTGTTGCCTTATCCACTTTCCAGAACCTGTCCCAAAGATTACAGGTATCGGAGGTGATCTTGCCATTGGAATTCAACGCACCTGGCCAGTAATCATTACCGTTCTGGCGGTAGGTCTGCCCGGCAACCTTCAGTTGTCCCTGCTGATCATAACCACCTATCCAGCAAGACGCTGCAAACTGGGAACTTTTACCGGATGCTTTCGGTATCTCATAGGCAGCAACCTGCGTAGTAAGATTCCACCACATATCGCCACCTGTCATCAGGCGGGCGCGTACGTTGTTGATATCTAGGTCGATAGCAGCCGTAGCGGGCTGACAGCCGGCAGCAGTTGTCTTCAAATGCTGCCTGTGGTGTGAGGTTACTAAATCTTCACGTGCACCTGATTGCTCAACTGTACCTAACATTCCTATTAAAGTAATAGCCGTAGCAATTCGTATATTTATTCTGGACATCATAACTTATTAAAGTTATATTATTAAATATTATTAAAAATTAAACTGAAGAGCAAAATTTATCGAACGCGCATAATTCAAATTGTTGGGATTATTAGCAGATATTGTATATAAACCCGAGAATGTAGCCGGGTTGATCTGCTGAGGCACATATTGCTTACCGAAACTGGACGCCAGGTAACCGTCGTCATCAGGCTTGCCGGTATAACCATATACACCAAGTATGTCGCGTGTGTTCAGCAGGTTGTTTATAGAAAGCTGTGCTTTCAGGTAAAGTGGCCTTTTTACTTTAACACCTGCGGGAGCGTCCTTCTTGCCCTTACCAAAGTTCAGTGCGAAGTTTTTGTCTACGCGAAGGTCTGATCCAAAGTGCCATGGCAGGCGGGAACCGTTCACACCACCAACGATCGTATTACCCAACGCATCACTATAAGCAGTATACGGCTCTCCGCTTCTCGCCCTTAAGATCAGGTCAATACCGGCATTCTGGAATACATTCTTACCAGCGATCGTTGGACCTTCGCCATGCTTGAAACGGTAGTCGATATTAGCAACGATGTTGTGACGAGAGTCATAATCCAGTGCTGTGATGTAACGGAGGTTAGGCAAACCGGCATTGATCAGGCTTCCGAGAAGACCTTTACCAGCGGTTGGGCTGGAACCGGTACCTTCTGCAAACATCAGGGTATAAGACAGGGTCATTGAAAGGTGGTTTGTTGCGCGGAGATCATACAATATAGTAGAGCCCTTTGAAGTAGAAAAATCGCGGTTTCCGTAAGTGAAGTAAGACGTAGGGTATGCATCAAAATAAGACTGAATTGCAACCATGTTCTTACGCTCCTTGTAAAAACCAGTAATTGTAAGTGCAGATGACTTGCTCACCTTCTGCTGGAAACCAACTTCGTAATCGTAAGTTTGCTGCGGCCTCAGGTTAGGATTGCCGATAACTGCACCCTGGATCGCGTGCTCCTGCAGATAAAAATAATCATATGGTGTAGCTATACCCAATGAAGTAGGGTAAGGCCTTTGGGAATATATATCATAGTGCGCATAAAAATCTGCAACATCTGATATCGGGAAAGAGAATGATAAACGTGGCATGATTGTAACCGCGGGATTGTAGTCTGTAAAAGACAAATTCGGGTTAAACGTAGAGTCGTGGATATCAGCATTCCTCTGCGATGCCTGTATCAATGGCTCAGGGTCGCGGCCGCCGGAGTATCCTTTCAGTATCGATGGATCCTCGATATACCTGCCGGTTGGATCATACCAGTTATTTCCGTTACGGTAGCCGATGATAGTTGGCGATGTGGAGTTATTATTGTCAACATACACAATAGTACCAGAACTCAGGTTACCTGGGTGTGCCCCGTGATTTTCAAGATTATTCGTACCGGCAACCTGGCCAATAGAAGTTTCAGGGTATAAGGAATAAGGATCGATAAGCACTTTAGTATTAGCAGAATACCTTTCAATACGCATACCTATGTTAAAGTGTATGTCCTTGTATATAAAGTTATCCATCAGGTAACCGGCTATATAGTTAGGGCTGAAAGCGCCGATAGGGCGTGTAAAATTACCGTTTGCATCCTTTTTCGTCCAGTAGTCATTAAAGTTAACTGTGCCGGTTTGTACACCGCCAGTGTAGGTATAGCCAAAATATCCGACATATGGATTACCACCTGCGAGCAGTTCGTCTGCTGAGAACATATTCAGCGAGAAAGTAGAAGGAGCGAGCGCATCGATATTGATATCTGTTGTGCTGTTAAGTCCCAATTTAGCTCTCAGGTTCTTGTCAAACGTAGAATTGCCGATGTTCTGGTAATTGTATAAAATTGTATCGTTCGTGCCCGGGATGATATTCTTAACATTACCGGATGGGTCGGTGTATACCGGATTACCTTTCGCATCTTTCGAATACGTGTAGTCAACACCATTCACACGGAATATCGGGTGAGTTTTGTCAAGTTTCAGGTTACCATTATCTACACTGCTAACCAAGCCCCTCATCAATGACCACAATGAGTTAGGTCCGCCTGCATTGCCGTAAACATAGAATTGTCTTTGTATACGCTGCTGGTAGTATAGGCCAAATCCGATGGCGTGCTTTGTTTTACCAACGAGCAGGTCGAATGATGCATCAACCGTAAGTGCATACTGGTTTGAGGTGAAGTTAAAGTAATAGTTCTGGGTAGTGCCCGGGCTTGCAAAAAGACCAACACCACCTGCACTGTAAGTAGCTCCTGGCTCATCACCATTAGCAAGGCCTGAGTAGAATTGTATCTGCTGCATCGTTGTTGGCAATGTGCTCCCGAACGAACGATATAACTGGCTGGTATATGCCGACAGATTCGGGTTCAGGTTTGATGGTGTATAGTTAATACCTGTAGACCGTGTACCAAACAATACTGTTCCGGTTTTTTTACTCAGCGAGTCCGTCTGGTTTGCAAAATAAATAGGCGCCCTGGTTTGAGTAAACGTTCCATTGTAGGCATAATTAAAGATGTTCTTCTTGAACTCCTTATCTTCAGTTTCCTGATTGATGAGCTGGTAATCAGCCTGAACGGAGTAATACGCATTTGAGATAATGCTGTGACTGGTGTCTCCGATCTTACCGAATTTCTGGGTAAACCTTAAAAATCCGCGGCCGGTTGTCGTATTATTTACCGGAGTTCCGGCAGATGCGAACATATTCGTGTAACGGCTGTAACGGTCTTGCTTCTCATAATCAAATGTTCCGCCCGCGGCAATGTGCATATTTTCAGCAACTGCGAAATCAAGCTTACCATTCACACGAACTTCTTCTGTTACATTATGCGGACGAATTTTCACTTTTTCGAGATCGTCCATCGATATATATGCCGATGAATAGTTAAATATTGGATTGCCTCCGTTGTCCGTAGAAACATGCAGTGGATTAGCAAGAAGTTTTTTCAACACATCGCCCTTTACAACATATTGCTTGTCATAGGTAGGATACCTGTCGTGGTCTAAGTAATAGTCGCCGCTGAGCGAGAAACCAAGAATATTTTTCTTTGTAGCAGCATGCGTGCTGTCACCGGCTATCTTCTTCTTGAATATAGGACCGGCGATAGAGAAGTTAACGAGATTGTTGTTATAGCCGTCAATGGAATGCTGCAGGTGCACATTTCCGGTAAGTTTAGGAGCTGCGCCACGGGTTGTTATATTTACGACACCACCGGATACATCTCCATAGTTGGCTGGTATACCTGAAGTAATAACTTCCAATTGCTCAACCGATGACTGAGACATGTTGATACCAACAGTACCCTGCACCATCACACCGTCAATTATGTATTGGGTACCTGATGTACGCGCACCACCCATGTTCACATCACTACCACGCCTGCTCTGATAAGCTCCACTACCCACACTAACAAGGTCAGCTACCGAATTGGTAGGCACCTTTGCAATATCAGTCGCATCCATTACACGCGCACCCGGATTATCGATATTTACAAGCTTCTTGCGGTATTCCACCACCGTTACACCCTTCAGTTCCTTCCCACTCGGCTTCTTCATGGTAAAGTTCTGACCAGAAGTAACTGTTCCGGGAATTACCTGCACGCCAGTAATCATCACAGAGTCATAGCCCTGGTAAACTACCAGCACCTTATAATAGCCCGGATCAAGCGGCTTAACGAGGTAATTACCATCGTAATCGGTAACATTACCGCCAACAAGGATATTACCTGATGAAAAAACCTGGACAACGGCGTTAATCATCGGCTCCTTCTTATCATCCAATACACGTCCCGAGATTCCCTGTGCGAATGAGGTGGCCGACAGCCCTGTAAATACAAATAAAAGCAGGTAACGTAATGTACGTATCATATACTGTGTTAATAAATTATTAGCAAATGAGGCGTAAAGATAAAAAAATCTGTTAAAAAACACCACGTAACAAATTTATTTTCCTCAATACTCTTATATTAATTTCAAGTTGATAGATGTCAAAAGCCATCAAAATAAGAGACCCTGCTTATATAGACGAAATACGGGCAAACAATCTTGGGTACTTTCAAAAAAAAATTTAACATCCTATATATTAGCAGAAAACAATAGTATATGATCGGAGGTAAAAAGTGGGAGGGAAACCAGATGCTGCGCGAAGAAACCCAGGCTTAAAGTTGAGTGCTTATTTTTTCAAAAAGTACCTTGCTCATTTTATACAATGCCTCATGGGTGTAGCCTGCTATATGTGGCGTAATCACTACGTTTGGTGATGCAGATAAATCTGCCACAATATCCCGTAAATCCGCATCCATGGCTGCAAGCGGCTCTTGTTCAAATACATCCAAGCAGGCGCCCAGCACCTTTTTTTGCTGCAATCCCCGGTACAGCGCCGCAGTATCAACTACAGTGCCGCGGGACGTATTGATGAGTATGAAAGGTTTCCGCATGCGCTCAATAAAATCGGCATTGAAATAGTGCAATGTGTCGGGGCCAAACGGCACATGGAAACTTACAATGTCTGCTTCAGAAAAAATCTGGTCCAGATTGGTATTAATAATATTTGAAGGTATCCCCTCTGGTTTATACTTGTCATATGCAAGAATTCGAGCATCAAAACCCAGTAGTTTTTTGGCAAAAGAGCTCCCTGCATGCCCATATCCGACGATCCCGATGGTTTTGCCCTCAATTTCTATCCCACGGTTCTCTTCCCTGCGCCAAATGCCCTTATTTATTTCGTTCTGGCTCCATGTTATCCGCCTGATCAGCGCAAGCAGCATACCAAGGGCGTGCTCGCCAACCGCGTTGCAGTTTCCTTCCGGGCTACTGAAGCACGTAACTCCCTTAATTGCAGCATATTCAACGTCAACCACCTCCATCCCCGAGCCCATACGACCGACCCACCGTAACTGCTTCGCGGAATCCAGCAGTGCCTTATCCAGTTGCAACCGCGTAGATGTGATCACACCGGTGCAATCTCCAATGAGCATATAAGCCATATCCTGCGAGATATCTTCATGCAAAACGCACTGATAACCAATGGAACTGAGCCCATCGATAAGCACAGGATGGGTGGGCGCTGCAATCAATACTTTTCCCCGGTCAGGCATCATTGGTGTTTTGAATACCGTACTTTTTATACAATCCTGCAAATTCTGCTACAGACAACTGCTCCGCCCTTTTATCCATGAGCGGATCAGAGAGGGCTTCTGCCGGCAGCGTGCTTTTCAAAGCATTCCTTAGTGTCTTGCGTCTTTGGTTAAATGCGGCTTTGACTATATTGATAAACCTTCTTTTGTCTTCGATACAGTGGGGATTGTGCATGTTGGTGAACCGCAAGACCCCGCTCATCACCTTAGGAGGAGGGGTAAAACAGTTTTCATTCACATCGAACAGGTAAGTTACCTTGTAGAACGCCTGCATCAGCACACTTAGTATGCCATATACCTTTGAGCCCGGTCCGGAGGCCACCCGCAGCGCCACCTCTTTCTGAAACATTCCGATCACTTCATTTACCTCCGGCTCCCAATCCAGCACCTTGAACAGGATAGGAGAAGAAATATTGTAAGGAAAATTGCCCACTACAGTAAAATCCTGATCAAATGGAGCATCTGCCTGGAGAATATCCTGCATAATGATCTTATCCTGCAGCTGCGGATAAGTTTTCTTCAGGTACGCGACCTTTTCATGGTCGATCTCTATTGCTTTATACTCCGCATCACCCCATTGCAACAGGTACTTGGTCAGGGCTCCCCCACCCGGTCCCACTTCAAGCAGCCGCATGCCGGGAGTATGCGTCACATGCTCCACTATCTTGCGGCATACATTCTCGTCATGCAGAAAATGCTGGCCGAGACTTTTCTTAAGTTGTCCATATGAATCCTCTCGCGGCGAAGGACGGGATTTGGGCGCTGATCTGTGAGCCATTGCAGCAAAGTTAATTCTAATTAGAATCCTATGCAGTTAAAACAAATCAAAAAATCTTCACTTTGCTATATCTGATTCAAAATTCACATCACGGACGTCAATGGACCAATCCAAATTCCAAACAACAAATTCCCAATTCCAGAATTAGATAATAGTTACCTTCGCCCATTGAAATTATAACAGCATGGAATTTAAAATACAGCAAAAACAAGCAGGCAAAAATGAAGCCTGGATAATTGACGATGAAAAGAAACTGGGCAGCATTTCTGGTCTTACCAAGGATGAGCTCACTTTTATAAATACGTCGCTCGGGGCCGAACATACGACGATCACTTTACCACGTGCGGGCGGTTTTGTCTTTATATACATGCTCAAAAGCAAGAAGACAGAAACACAAACTTTTGATGCCTGCCGTAAGGCCGGCGCAGAATTATGTGCCATTTGCAACAAGCACAAGCTGGACGAACTGACGATAGGCAATTTGTCTGCTACTCCCGGTGCTGCAATCCTGTTAGCAGAAGGTATGGCGCTGGCCAATTACCAGTTTCTGAAATACCGCACTACCGATGCAAAAAAAATAACCAATACCCTGTCCCGCATCTATTTCACCAAGACTTCAGCCACTGTAAAAGAGGTAGCACAGCTCGCCACAACCGTTGACGCCATATATAAAGTGCGCACCCTGGTAAATGAGCCACTTAGCTTTTTGTCGGCCGAGCAGCTTTCTAAAGAGATCGCCGCAATGGGCAAGGAAGGCGGGTTCAAAGTGACAATTTTCAATAAAGCCAGGATAGAAAAGGAAAAAATGGGCGGCCTGCTGTCTGTGAACCGTGGCAGCATACAGCCGCCTACATTCACCATAATGGAGTATGTGCCCAAAAAAGCGCTGAACAAAAAACCGATCGTACTCGTAGGCAAGGGCGTGGTGTATGACACTGGTGGCCTGTCTCTGAAACCTACGCTCAACTCTATGGACCGCATGAAAAGCGACATGAGCGGCGCCGCTTTAGTAGGCGGAACCATGTATGCCATAGCAAAATTACAGTTGCCGCTCCATGTCATAGCGCTTGTACCGGCCACAGATAACCGCCCGGGCCAGGAAGCCTATGTTCCCGGTGATGTAATAACCATGATGAGCGGCAAAACGGTAGAAGTGTTGAACACCGATGCCGAAGGCCGCATGATCCTTGGCGATGCACTGGAATGGGCAAAACGCTACAAGCCCGAGCTGGTGGTGGATTTCGCTACGCTCACGGGCGCGGCGTCTGCAGCGGTGGGCGAGCATGGTATCGTTTGCATGGGTACCGCATCCGATGAAACAAAGAAGGCATTCCGCGACAGCGGTAACCGTCAATACGAACGGCTTGTAGAATTTCCTTTATGGGACGAATATGGTGACCAGATAAAGTCAGACATCGCAGATATCAAGAACGTTGGTGGCCCTTCGGGCGGCGCAATGACCGCGGGGAAATTCCTCGAACATTTCACCGACTATCCATGGATGCATTTCGATATTGCAGGTGTTTCCTTCGCGACATCTAAAAAAGGATACCAGACAATAGGCGGCACCGCATACGGCATGCGCATGCTCCTGGACTTTTTAACCCATTATGGCAAAGCTTAGAAAGCGCTCTAACTTTGTGTACTTTTAGGTTCTGACTTTTAACTTTTGACTTAAATATGCAACCAAATCACGACAAACCGGTTATCGGTATCACCACGGGAGACATCAACGGCATAGGCACGGAAGTGATCATCAAGACATTTTCTGACAACCGGATGCTGGAACTCTGTACGCCGGTGATTTTCGCATCTAACAAGGTGATCAATTACTACAGACGCATTGTAACGGAACACACTTTTAATTTTTCCAGTACGAAAGACTTAACCAAGCTCAATCCAAAGCAGGTGAATATCTTCAACTGCTGGGACGAGGAGGTTCCGATACAGCCCGGCATACTCACTGATGCCGGTGGCAAGTATGGCCTGCGCTCACTGATGGTAGCAACCCAGTGCCTCAAAGACGGACAGTTGGATGCCATTGTGACCGCGCCTATTCACAAAAGCAACACTAATATCCCCGATTTTCCGTTCACCGGACATACGCCCTATTTCAAAGAAAAATTTGGCGCGAAGGATGTGCTGATGATACTATACAGCAAGAACATCCGTGTGGCGCTGGCTACAGAGCACATGCCTATTTCAAAGGTTGCGGCTTCCATAACCAAAGAATTGCTGCAATCAAAGCTGGCGATACTGCGTGAAACCCTGATAAAGGATTTTGGTATTGACAAACCGAAGATCGCTGTGCTGGGCCTTAACCCCCACGCTGGAGATGAAGGCCAGATAGGCAACGAAGAGCAAACTATAATAAAGCCATTGGTAGATCAGTTACGCCAAGGTGGCCAACTGGTCTTTGGCCCTTATAGCGCAGATGCGTTCTTTGGTCACGGCAGCTATACGCAGTTCGATGCAGTATTGGCTATGTATCACGACCAGGGCCTCGTAGGCTTTAAAACACTCGCCCAGGGCGATGGCGTTAATTACACCGCTGGCCTGCCCATCATCCGAACCTCACCGGACCATGGAACTGCATTCGACATAGCAGGAAAGAACATCGCAGATGCAACTTCATTCCACGAAGCTGTATTCCAGTGCCTCGATCTCCTCCGCCAGAGGCAGGAATATGCCGACAATACTGCCAATCCGCTCAGAAGGGGCCGTATAGAAAAAGAGAAAGAAGAAGAAACTGCGTAATAATTTGAAAATATGCGAATTTGAAAATACGTTCATAAAAAAATGCCCTCATTTTTCTGCAAAATGGGGGCATTTTCAAATTAGCACATCTTCATCCCGATAGCTATCGGGACAAATTAATTATTTAGCGTCCGGAGCTGGTCCTGCCTTACGAGGGTTGCGTTCCAGCACCTCGTCTACCATACCATATTCCTTAGCTTCAGCAGCAGTCATCCAGTAATCGCGGTCACTGTCTTTTTCTACTTTGCTCAGTTTCTGGCCACTGTGGAGCGCTATGATCTCATACAGTTCCTTTTTCAGCTTCCCGATCTCACGGGCAGTGATCTCTATGTCGCTCGCCTGTCCTTCAGCTCCACCCAGCGGCTGGTGTATCATCACACGGCTATGTTTCAGTGCGGTCCTTTTGCCCTTACTGCCGGCGCACATAAGTACCGCCGCCATTGAGGCTGCAATGCCTGTGCATATCGTAGATACATCAGGGTTAATGATCTGCATGGTGTCATAGATACCAAGACCTGCATATACACTGCCACCCGGGCTGTTCAGGTACATCTGTATATCACGGGTGCGGTCTGTGCTCTCAAGGAAGAGTAACTGGGCCGTAACAATATTGGCCACATAATCATTGATACCCTCGCCAAGGAAGATAATACGGTCCATCATCAAACGCGAGAACACGTCCATGGAAGCCACATTCATCGGGCGCTCCTCTATGATGTAGGGCGTTAGGCCGACGGGCATTTTTTTATTCAGTGATGAAGTATAACTGTCAACAGTTAAACTACTGATGCCATGATGTTTTATGGCGTACTTGCGAAATTCGTTCTGATCCATAAATTGTTTTTCTTTATTTTAAGGGTAGCAAAATCTAAACCATGTTAAATGTAGTGCCATTACGTCACATTTTTCGTACAGAAAATATTCAATTTGACAATTCGGCAATAGAGAAATGGTATAAACAGTGTTTCAGACAAGCCAGGGTTGCGGCAAAGCATTAGCCTGGCGCCCCTGCCGCTAAGCACAGTAATGTCAGGATGAGTTAATCAGTTTGTAACCGGAAGCACAGACGGCAATGGACAACGTGGATCGCAATAGGTAGCTGCTTACCTCCCTGGAAAATAATACGCGTATGCTTCCTGTATAAACCCATTGGCCAGGATGTTGGCATTCTTGGCGGTATTCAGCAACACTATGCAATCTGCCTTTTTCATTTCGCTTTTCCAGTCATAGCCTTCCATTATTGTGTACGCAGTGCTTATGTAATTACTGCTGTCTACAACCTTCTTAAAAACGAACCACATCTGCCATTTACCGCTCACGCCCTGCATAACACCCGTTCTGATAAAATTTATGCTATAGCTATCACCTATAAAAATGAGGTTTGGTTTAGTAACCGGCTGATCGGTGTTAAAATGCACTTCGGGATAACAGAATATGTCCGTCTTGGGTGGTAGCAGAAGGTTCAGCGTATTGCCAATGTCGTTGTCCGGGTCGCGGCCTTCGGTAGTGTGCACAACCTTTGTCCATGTGGGATGCGGCATATGTATATGCTGCGCCTGTTCTATATACCTGACGATCGTATCCATCGCCAGGATCGAGCCATAGTTGCTCCAGTGTATGCCCCACTTGGGGTACAGCACTTCTTTGCTGGTGTCCTTTAGGGATAGATACCACCGGTTAAGGTCAATTTGCTTCACGCCCAATGAATCCCCAATCCGCACGCATGTCTTATAATTATTGGGGCGCACCTTGGATGATCTCCATTGCATGGGTATATGCTCCGGGTAAAACCATGCCTTGCACGGGGCATACACTGCAACGATCAGCTTCCCCATTTTGGCAAATGTATCCTGCAGCGCTTTTAATTTCCTTGCCTGGTCATACAACGGGTCATAACCAACATAATCAAGACCATAATATGCCTCTATATAGTTTGCATAATAAAGGTAATTATCACTCCCCAGCACAGCGCCGCTATAGTCCATCTTCTGAAATAAAGTATAGTCTATCTGCCCGTTCAGCCTCAGCGAGTATTGTCGTAAGCCGAAGTGGTCATTTACATAATTGGTCTCCTGTATCTGTAAAGAATCTTTAAACCAGTTCTTCACGGAAAGGGTTGCCTCCGGAGCCTCCGTGAAATAACCCCGCATGCTCCCGCAATCTATAAAGAATACGTTTTGCTGTAGCCACGGCAGCAGCAAAACGGTGAAAACCAGGATAAACAAACCTTTCTTAACTACCTGCTCCATCTTTAAAATAATCAGCCTGGAAAATCACTTTTTAACCGGGAAATAATGGTCGTACGCCTGATCAATAAAGCCATTACCAAGGTCCTTGAGATTGAATTCTGTATAGATGAGTACCATACAATCATTCACACCAATGGCTCCTTTCCAGTCGTAATCTTTTATGTACGTGAACTTATTATCGTTAATACCATGAACGTCATTAAAATAACCCCAATACTCGCAATTGGCATTCATTTTATGGATGATTCCAAAGATCAGCATTTTGAAGGCATAACTATCGCCAAGATAGATCACGTTAGGCTTGCCGCCGCTATCCGGCACATCCTTGATAACGGGGTATGCAAACGTTTCTGTAGCAACCGGAAAAATAAGATTGAGCCCTTTCTGTACGTCATCATCCCCGCACCGCGGTTCTGTCGTCCGCTCCATCTGCGACCAATCAGGGTGTGACACATGGATCCCCCGGAGCTTTTCTATATATCTCATAAGGCTATCGCCTGCCAGCACCTCGCCATATACAGTCCAGTGAATACCTTGTTTGGCATAGAGCATTTCCTTGCTTTTATTTTTCATCGAAATAAACCATGCATTCATATCCACCTGGTTTATGCCCAGAGAATCTCCCAGCCGCTTGTATACCTGCAAGTTGGTTATCTTACGCTGCGCGTACTTCCTGTCTTCCGGGAGATGCTCCGGGAAGAAAGCTGCTTTATTCGGCGCATATACCAGGACCAGCGATTTCCCCAACCGGCTCAGCGTATCCTGTATTGCCTTTAGTTTCACCGCCCGGTCTCGGATAGTGGCGTAACCAACAAAATCGTCACCAAAGTATGCCGCGATATAAGGATTTTGAAAGAGATTATTCTGAGTGCCGCGAACCGTCCAGCCTGCGTGACACTTACTAAAGAAGGAAAAATCGATCTGGTTATTTAACCTCAGAAGATCAGGCCGGAAACCTACATGATCATTGCAAAAGTCACCTTTCTTTTTCTGGTAGCTTCCGTCTAGCCATTTCTCAACCGTAAAAACTGTGTCTGCAGCGTTAGTGTAGTCCCCAAACAGCTCACCACTGGTAATAAAAGGAAAGCATTGCTGCACAAACGGGAGCACCAGGATCACAAACACAAATAACAGAATCCCCTTTTTTACCTTCTGAGCCATTATCTAGAATCTGAAATAAATAAAGGGGTTAAACGACGAAACCGTGATCCTTCCGGCCGATACAATACACAATACAATAGCTATGGCCGCCATGGCGAAGTGCATCTTCAATGAGTGGTCTTTATAAAAGACTTTGTCCTGTATCTTTTTGCCAAGCTCAGGAAGGGTGAAGAAGGAAAAGAAAGAGGCGATGATGAAGAACGTGATATACTCAACATCAGGCCGCCATGCATCCGTGCCGGCATGCCAGGTCAGCATCCTGTGGAGATACCCGAGCGCCACGTCCAGGCGCTCTGTTTTAAAAAACACCCACCCTACAATAACAACCGGGAAGGTATAGATCACAGCCGCCTTACCGATCTTCTCAAGCCACTTACCCACAAATACCCGCTCAATGACCAGGAAGAAACCATGATAAGCCCCCCATATCACAAATCCCCAGGCTGCGCCATGCCATAAACCCGAAGCGAGGAATACCAGCCACAGGTTGAAATACAGGCGCAGCTTGTTGTTCACCCTGTTGCCGCCCAATGGTATATACAGGTAGTTTCTCATCCAGCTACCAAGTGTCATATGCCATCTGCGCCAGAAATCTGTGATCGATACCGAGGTATAGGGGTTATTGAAATTCTCCGGGAACCGGAAACCCATCATCAGACCAAGCCCTATGGCCATATCAGAGTAGCCTGAGAAATCGAAATATATCTGAAAAGTGTAACTAACGGCTCCCAACCATGCGGTCGATGTTCCAAGCTGCGCATGAGGTATCTTAAATATTTCATCGGCTGCGGCTCCCAGCACATTTGCTATCAGCACCTTTTTGCCAAGTCCTATAAAGAACCTGTATATACCTTTCAGCCTGTTATCCGGTGTTTCAAACTCTGTGTGGTCATATATCTGGTCCGCGAAGTCATGGAATCGGATAATGGGGCCTGCGATCAGCTTCGGGAATAAAATAATGTACAACTGGTAGTCCCAGAAATTCTTCAACGGCTTGTGCACACCCCGGTATACATCTACTACATAGGTGATGGTTTCAAACGTGTAAAACGATATGCCTATGGGCAGCACCAGTTTCACCCAGGCAATTTCCTTCACTCCAAAACGGGACAGAACATAATTAATGTTCTCAACGAAGAAATTACTGTATTTAAAATAGAAGAGCAGGCCCAGGTTAATGCCTAGCGAAATACACATCAACGCCGTTCGTTGTCGCTTTCGTTCCATTGATGCCATAAAACGAACCACATAAAAATCGACTACAGTCACGCCTAAAAGAACAAAAATAAAAACGGGTGCACCCCAAGCATAGAAAAATACACTGCCCAATAAAATGATCGGATTTTTAAACCGTTTCGCAGCGATGTAATAAAGAAGAAAAAATAGGGGGAGAAAGTAAAAAATAAAAATAATACTACTGAAGACCATAAGATTTAAAATGTATATCTGAACGAAAGATGCGAAAAATAATTGCCATTATTCAAACAAAATCTGAAAATCTGTGATTACCGCTTATTTTTGCACCCACCTCATAAAGATAATATGAAACGACCATCCTGAAGTAATGGACAAGTACGCAGAGGAATGATATTCCGTTGCTGACCCAATTCTGATGATCATGGAAGTTACACCTGACAATTTAAAATCAAAAAATACGCTGATGAAAAACACACCGTTTACACAGAGACATTTAGCTCTTGGCGCTAAAATGGCAGGATTTGCCGGATACAATATGCCTATATCTTATACCGGCATTAACGAAGAGCATCACTGCGTGCGCACCAACGCCGGGGTCTTTGATGTAAGCCATATGGGAGAGTTCATACTGAAAGGTCCGGATGCGCTTGACCTGATCCAGCGCGTTACCAGTAACGACGCTGCCAAGCTTAAGGACGGGCAGGCACAGTACTCATGCCTGCCCAACGAGAATGGTGGCATCGTAGATGACCTGCTGGTATATTGCATTGAGCAAAACAAAACCTATATGCTTGTAGTCAATGCTTCAAACATCGACAAGGACTGGGAATGGATCAGCAAGTACAACACCAAAGGCGTAGAGATGCACAACGTATCTGACAAAACAGGACTGCTGGCAGTACAGGGTCCACACGCCACACAATACATGCAGCAACTGACCGATATGGACCTCAAGGGTCTTAAATACTACACCTTCGTGAAAGGTAAGTTTGCTGGCGTTGAAAATGTACTTGTTAGCTTTACCGGCTATACCGGCGCCGGCGGCGTAGAGATCTATTTTGAAGATAAAGACGACAATGCAGATAAAATATGGGATGAGATATTCCGCATAGGCCTGGCCCATGGCATGAAGCCCATAGGCCTTGCCGCCCGCGATACCCTCCGCCTCGAAATGGGTTTCTGCCTCTATGGCAATGACATAGACGATACCACCAGCCCGATAGAAGCCGGCCTGGGATGGATCACCAAGTTCACAAAAGACTTTACATCAAGAGCCACATTCGAACAGCAGAAAAATAACGGTACCGCCCGCAAACTGGTTGGCCTGGAGATGATAGACAAAGGGATACCACGTCACGGCTACCCGATACAGGATGCTGCAGGTAATGATATAGGCATTATTACATCAGGCACCCAGTCCCCTAGCCTGGGCAAAGCAATAGGCATGGCCTATATCGCATCGGATCATGCATCAATGGGAACGGATGTATTTGTGATGGTACGGGACAAAGCAATAAAAGCGCAGGTGGTGAAAATGCCATTTGCTTAAATAAAATTGTGAAAGAACGTAAGAAAAACGCAGCATGTCTGCGTTTTTCTTATTTCGGGCAACACCAGCTATTGCCCCACCGGATCGATAATGTAACCGGAAGTAGTATCTGTAAAGTGAAAGTACTGTTGGTTCAGTTGCGCGTATTCATAGATGTTCCAGTTCACCAGCAGCGCTTTCTTCTGATCTACTACCCATGGTCGCCACTTCGGGTCATCATCAATAATGATAGAGGCAGGCTTATGATGCTCCGCCACCGACAGCAGCAGTAGCTCATATGGTGTGCCCCACAACATTTGCAAGATATTTCTGTCAAAATTTCCGGCATTCAATATCACTTTTTTATTCTCAAACCTTGCAATAACTGATCGTTCGAGATCAAGACGTTTGGTATATACATCATGCGCCAGAAATATCCTGGCGCATCCGGAGACCACTATCAATAAAAAAACCGGCAATGCCAATTTTTTCAGCTCCAGCACGGGTAACACATCAAAAATGAACGGCAATCCCAAAAAAAGCCCGATAGGCAGGTAAAGATTTTCAAGATAAAAATTGCCTGTATACTTTGTGGGATATGATACATTTACCAGGATCAGGTACCCGACAACGGAAACAATAAAAAACACAAGTTTCTTCGGCTCTTTGTTCGCCCTGTATACAGAAAGGATGCTTAAGCTGACAAGTGGGATCCAGCAATACCGGGTCAGACAATTATATAAGAACTGCCTGTTTGAATGATTCGTAAAATAATTGGGGAATAACCTGACGAAATTATTGGTTGCGCCCATAGCATCTGCTTCATATTGCGATTTAACAAGCAATTGTTTCGCAACAGCAGCAGCAAAAAAAATAGCTGCGACAACATAAACAACGCGCCGGTCCAGGTTAATATCTTTTCTCAGCATAAAGAACACCAGGGTATATGCCATCGCAAAGAACATCATGGGATGAAAAAAAGTCAACGCCACCAGAGCAACCACTACCAATCCCCATGTCGCCGGCTTTGATCTGCCCCATATAAGTGCAAACACGACCATACAGATCAGTAGACCTTGCGGCAATTCAGATACAGGCCAGTAAAAAGTATAAGTAACAAAAAGAAGGTTTATCAACAGGACTACCAACGCAATACGGTACTGCTTTAACAGGCTGCCACATATCACATAACAGAAGAAATAGTTCAGGATATACCCTGCAGAATAGCTCACCATGATGGCATTCATGGACAGCCCCAGCTTTAGCGCCAGCAAAGGATAAATCTGGGCCAGTGCCGCACCATAACGGAAATGTTCAATGCAAAAAGTGCCCTTCCTGATGATATGAAACAAAACATACGATCCATCAAGGAATGTCATTCGTTCCTTATAGAATAAAACAGAAAGCAAAAGCATCACCGCATACGCTCCAAAGCCAATATAATAGAGCCGTTTTTCCATAAGGTTAAATATAGAATATTACCGGCTTAAACAACGAAACCACGAAAAAGAGTTTACCTGATATCGCGAAACTAGCGCGGTTGCTCAACGAGATATCCGGATGTAGTATCTGAAAAATGAAAATACCGGGAGGGCATGTCTTTGTACGGGAAAATATTCCAGTTCACGATCAGTGCACTTCTCTGGTCCTTTGCCCAATCCCGGTGCGGCGGATCATCGTCAATAATTATCGATGCGGCTTTGCTGTGCTCACTTTCAGACAATAGTAGCAATTCATAAGGTGTTCCCCATAGCATTTGCAGCACCACCGTATCTCTGCTCTGAGCTTTGGCTATTACTTTGGTTGTTGTGTATTTATCCAGTATCGCCCGTTCGTAGTTAATCCGCGAGGTGTATGTACCATGGGTTACATATATCCTTCCGCACCCGGTAAGTATTATTAATGCCATTGCAGGCATTGCCAGGCTCTTCTGTTGCAGTAACGGCAGTAGCTCAAAAACAAAAGGGAATGCCAGAAATATAGCCAGCGGTAAGTAGAGACTTTCTATGTAAAAACGAGGCGTAGTATTACCTGGATAGGAAACGTTTATCAAAAACAAATAACCTGAAATGGCGCAAAGAAAAAAGCCAAGTTGCTTCCAGTCGCGCCTGGCAATGTAAAAAGCGGACACACTGAAAAACAAAATTGGCATCCAATAGTACTTCGAAAGGCAATCCAGCAGAAATTGCTTGTTTGACCATATCCTGAAATAATCAGGGAAAAGCACGATAAAGTTTTTCATTCCGCTCAGCGAGTGTCGCTCATAGGGTGTACGGAACAATGTCCCTTTTACCAAAACGCCAATAAAAAAGACCGATAGTATTATGTACAATATCCTTCTGTCCCTGACCATCGTTGTGTTCGTAAAGAGGAAATATGAACCAAATAGTAAAGGAAAAACAACCAGCGGATGAAAAAAAGCTAATGTCACGACTCCGCAAACCAGGACAACATAAGTACCTCGGTTAATTGCTGCATGCTCCTTGCCCGCGACCAGCGACAAAACAACCAGCATCAGGGCCGTTGCCTGCGGCAGTTGAGAAGTGATCCAGTAAAAGGTATCAGAAACAAAAAGGATATTGAGCAAAAGGACGATCAATGCCAGGTGATATTGCTTTAAAACGCTGCCACATATGAGGTAACAACCAAAAAAGTAACTGGCATAACCAACCGAATAGCAGATCATCACAGCATTAATGGACAAGCCCATCCGGACTGCCAACACGGCAAACAACTGGTTGAACACATCTCCAAAACGATATACCTCAATGTTGAAAAAACCATTCTTTATGATATGGAAAAGCGAGAACGCTGTGTCGAGAAATATAATACGCTCCTTGTAAAAGAATATAGAAAATACAAGCATGCAGATATATGCCAGGATACCCAAATTATACAGCCGCTTATACATAGTTATTTTCTCCGGCATAAAGTAAAATATCTTTTAGCAGATACTCATGAAACCGCTACTTTTTCTTTTTCTTTGCAGTATCACACTCAATAACGTAAAATATGCTGCCTAAGTACAGTCGTGTCCTTTTGAAACTTTCCGGCGAATCCCTGATGGGTGAGCGCAATTTCGGCATTGACCCAAAAATGCTGGAAGCTTATGCCAAAGAAATAAAAATGATCACCAACATAGGCGTACAGGTAGCTATAGTCATAGGCGGCGGCAACATCTATCGTGGCATGAATGAAGCGGAAACCGGGATTGAGCGTGCACAGGGCGATTATATGGGCATGCTGGCCACTGTGATCAATGGTATGGCGCTGCAGGCAGCTCTTGAAAAAGAAGGTGTAAGCACACGTATGCAGAGTGCCATAAAAATGGAGCAGATCGCCGAGCCATATATACGCCGCAGGGCAATTCGTCACCTCGAAAAAGGCCGCGTGGTGATCTTTGGCGCAGGTACAGGAAATCCATATTTTACTACCGATACAGCGGGCTCGCTCAGAGCAATTGAAATAGATGCAGATGTGATACTAAAGGGCACTCGCGTAGATGGTATCTACAATGCCGACCCGGAAAAAGACAAAACCGCTGTTCGGTTTGAGTCACTATCCTTCACAGAGGTCATCAGCAAAAACCTGAAAGTGATGGATATGACAGCCTTCACGCTCTGCCAGGAAAACAATCTTCCCATCATCGTATTCGACATGAACCGCTCGGGAAATTTACTGGCAGTTGTGACAGGTAAGCAGGTGGGTACGTTGGTAAATTAATCCCCCAAACCGCTAACCCCGGCCCCTAAATGGGAGTATCGGAGAATATTATTTCATCTTTAGAATCTCTCCTCAAAAGCAAATTATAGCCTAATAGTATTTTTTTGCCTATCGTTTTTTGATCCAGCCTAATAGATGGTTCCCTCGTAAGAACTGGGGTATTGTCGCCGCTCATTCGACCTCACCCTCTCCTTCGGAGAGGGCCGAGGAGAGGTCTTTACCTCACCGTCTTCTTCTTATTCCTTTCGTAATCCTCAAAAATGTAATTGCCAAGCCCATCAAGCGAGGAGTAAAATGCTTTGCCATTGTTCACTTCCGTAAAGTCTCTTACAAACTGCTGCAGATAAGGGTCCTGGGCGATCATGAAGGTGATCACCGGTATTTTCATGCGCCTTAGCTGGCCGGCAAGGTTCAGCGTACGGTTCAATATCTTACTATCTATTCCAAAGCTGTTCTTATAGTATTTGTTACCGATCTTGAGGCACGTAGGCTTGCCATCCGTTATCATGAATATCTGCTTGTTCGGGTTCTTCCTGCGGCGCAGCAACTCCATCGCCAGTTCCAGTCCGGCAACAGTATTAGTATGATACGGCCCCACCTGTAGATAAGGCAGGTCCTTCATTTGTATCTGCCATGCATCATTGCCAAACACCACAATATCCAGCGTATCCTTTGGGTAGCGGGTAGTTATCAACTCGCTCAGCGCCATAGCCACTTTCTTGGCCGGTGTTATCCTGTCCTCCCCATAGAGTATCATGGAGTGCGAGATGTCTATCATCAGCACCGTAGAGGTCTGCGACTTAAAGTCCGTCTCATGTATCTCCAGGTCATCTTCATGCATCGATAAGCTATCGATACCATGATTGATGAATGCATTCTTCAGGCTACCGGTATAGTCAATGGTTTCAGGTGCATCGCCAAACGCATATGGCCGTATCTCCGGATTTGGTTCATCGCCCTGCCCTGTTTTGAAGGTGCGGTGACTACCCTGCTTCGCTTTCTTCATCTTCCCGAAGATCTCTTCCAGCGAGCGCTTGCGTATGCTTTGTTCCGTCTTCGGTGTTATCTTAAACGTTCCATCCTGGTCGTTTTCCTTTATGTAGCCGTTCTCCTTCAGGTCTTCTATAAAATCACCTATTCCGTAGTCTTTACCCGTGAGCTTGTACTCCTTATCCAGTTGGGTCATCCAATTCAGCGCCTCGCCGGCATCGCCATTCGTATATTGTAGTAGCTCGGTAAATACATCGAGCAACTTATCAAATGGCGCCTTACCATCTGCATTGGGTTCAAACTTCGAAAACACAAAACCATTCATAACGCTAAAAAAATTAAAACGAAATCCTACTCTTCTATTAAATTATGTCTTTCAAATATTCCCTGTTCCACCTGCTTTACGGCTTCTTCTAATCTCTTCCGGTTATTAGCAGTGCTTAATAAATATCGTGTCTCTTGCCATGAGTTGTATTCATCAAGAGAAATAATGGCAACATTTTTGTTGTTACTTCTCGAAACTATAACGGTCTCTTTATTATCACAGGCACTATCTAAATTCAGCTTTAGATTTTTCCTGAAATCGGAATAATTTACTACTGTCATAAAATAATATTTACTTGTAAAAGTACTACTCAATTTCTTCCCAACGCCAGCTCCTCCTTCAAAAACACACCCGTATAGCTCTCCTTGATCGCCGCAATATCCTCAGGACTACCGGCACCTATTACAGTTCCACCGCCGCCACCACCTTCGGGGCCCATGTCTATTACGTAGTCGGCTACTTTTATCACGTCAAGGTTATGCTCTATAACCAGTACTGTATTGCCACGGTCTACCAACCTGTTAAGCACCGCCAACAGATGCTTTATGTCTTCAAAGTGCAAACCTGTTGTCGGCTCGTCGAGGATGTATATCGTTTGCCCGGTATCCCGCTTAGACAATTCAGTTGCCAGCTTCACTCGCTGTGCTTCACCACCGCTTAGTGTCACCGCGCTTTGCCCGAGCGTTACATAACCAAGACCCACATCCTGAAGTGTTTTTATCTTGCGATGCAGATAAGGCACATTCACGAAGAACTCCACAGCTTCATCTACATTCATGTTCAGCACATCAGATATCGACTTGCCTTTGTAGCGTATCTCCAGCGTTTCGCGATTATACCTTTTGCCGTTGCATTTTTCACAGAGTACATATACATCCGGCAAGAAATTCATTTCTATCGTTCGCATTCCTCCGCCCTGGCATTCTTCACAGCGGCCGCCCTTTACATTGAACGAGAACCGTCCCGGAGTATACCCTCTTATCTTCGCCTCAGGCACCTGTGAGAATAACTGACGCACCTCATTGAAGAACCCACAATACGTAGCTGGATTACTGCGCGGTGTGCGCCCTATGGGGCTTTGGTCTATCTCAATTACTTTGTCTATAAACTCCAGCCCCTGCATCTTCTTGAATGGCATGGGCGCTTGCTTGAAGTTCGGATAGCAGTGCTTTGCCAGCAGCGGATACAGCGTTTCGTTGATCAGCGTGCTCTTGCCACTACCCGAAACACCACTCACACAAATGAAAGTACCCAGTGGCAATTTCACTGAAACATTCTTAAGATTGTTCCCGGTGGCCCCATCCAGTTGCAGCTTCTTACCTATGCCCTTTCTCCTTTCCTTCGGCACCTCTATTTGCCAGGTGTGGTTCAGGTATTTCGATGTGGTCGTAACCATCGCCAGCACCTCTGCTGGTGTACCTGCGCTCACTATCCTGCCGCCATGCATGCCGGCAGCAGGACCTATATCTATAAGATGATCGCTCGCCAGCATGATGTCTTTATCATGCTCCACCACCAGCACGGAGTTACCGCCATCGCGCAGACTTCTCAGGGCTTTAATAAGCCTCAGATTGTCGCGCTGATGCAGCCCTATGCTGGGCTCATCCAGTATGTAAGTAATACCCGTTAGCTGCGACCCGATTTGCGTTGCCAGTCTTATACGCTGGCTCTCACCACCGCTCAATGTGCGGGTTGGACGATCGACGGTCAGGTAGTGCAGCCCCACATCCAGCAGAAAATGCAACCGGTCACGAATCTCCTTCAGTATGTCTTTGGCTATCTGGTTTTGCTTATTGTTGAGCCGCGATTCAATGTTCACAAACCACTCCATCATTTCCTGCAGCGATTTTGCCGACAGCTCCGATATATTCTTACCATCGAGCTTAAAGAACAGGCTCTCTTTCTTCAGGCGTGCTCCTTCGCAAACAGGGCAGGTATTGAGCTGCATGAAATTCTCTGCCCACTGCCTTACACCTTCCGATGTCGTCTCGTTGAACCAGCGCAGCACCATGTTGATAATACCTTCATAGTTGTGCTGCACCACTACTTCGTGGTAGGTCTCCGGCTCATCATTGGTATAGGTAACCACACCCTCTTCATTGCCGTAGAGCAGTATGTTCAACTGCTTTTGCGGAATATTTTTCAGCGGCACATTCAGCGGTATCTTATTCTTCTTGGCCAGTATAGTTGCCTGTTGAAACGACCAGGAGTCACGCTCACCACCCAGCGGCGCTATGCCGCCATCAGTAATGCTCTTCTCCATATCCGGCAGCACTTCAGCCATGTTCACCTGGTACACATTGCCCAGCCCCTTGCATTTCGGGCAGGCGCCATATGGTGAGTTGAATGAAAACGTATTGGGTGACGGCTCTTCGTAGGAGATACCGGTATCCAGGCACATCAGCGTCTTGCTATACTGACTGATGGTATTCTTATCTACATCTGCCACAAACATCAGCTCTTTGCCCACCTGCAGCGCTTTCTGTACACTCTGGCCCAGCCGGCTCTCCCCTTCTTTCTGCACGATCACCCGGTCCACCACCAGCTCTATATCATGTATCTTGTAGCGGTCCAGTTGCATGCGCTCCTTCAGATCGGTTACCTCGCCGTCTATGCGCACCTTTAAATAGCCCTGCTTGCGAAGTTGTTCAAACAGTTCGCGGTAATGACCCTTACGGCCACGCACCACTGGCGCCAGCAACATGATCTTTCTACCGTTAAAATTCTGCTCTATATGCGCTACAATTTCTTCTTCGCTGAACTTCTGCATCTTCTTACCTGTATTGTAAGAAAAAGCCTCAGCAACGCGCGCGAACAACAAGCGCATAAAATCGTATACTTCAGTCACCGTGCCTACGGTAGACCTTGGGTTGCGATTCGTTGTTTTTTGCTCAATACTGATAACTGGTGACAGCCCGGTGATCTTGTCCACATCAGGCCGGTGCAGGTCGCCCATAAATTGGCGGGCATAGGCCGCAAAGCTCTCCATATAGCGCCGTTGCCCTTCTGCAAATATTGTATCGAACGCCAGCGACGATTTGCCGCTTCCGCTGATACCTGTAATGACCACCAATTTATTTTTGGGAATGCTTACATCTATATTCTTCAGGTTGTGCACCCTCGCTCCCATCACCTCTATATTGCCTGCTTCTGCCACAGGCGCTAAAATATCCTTACTCATCTTAGGTGCAATTTATGCAATCTGGCTTTGGGAATGACTATAGCCATATCAATGATTTTTACGGGCAGTATACATAGCTGAGGTGCCTGTGCAATATCCTAAGGCTGCTTACGTTCGGTATAAGGCTTTGTAAAATAAAAATTGAGCATTAGCCCATTGTTATACTGGATCACTTCCCTACCCGTAACAAGGGCTCCTTGCTGCACGGTCTGATTGAAAAAGCCGCCTTCTAAGCGGAATGCTTTGTTAAACTGGTATCCTCCCAGCACTCCTATCCGGTTCTGGTCAAAAATATTTTGATTTACATTGGAGCCGAAACCTATGAACAGTTCATCAAAGGCAGTAATATACCAGGTCTTATCCTGCATCTTAGCATGATTGAGCGGCACAGAAGCTCGCAACTGGTAGCGCACCCTGTTCAGGTACGTCCAGTCTTTAACGTCAAATTCATCCGCTTTCTGATCAATTTTCGCGAGCATACGCTGCTCCAGCCGGATGCGATGGTTCAGGCTCACCCTGCCGATACTCTCGGTCCATACCATTTGTTCAAATATCCTGTGCTCAGGGATACGGTGGGGTCCGGCGGCAAAATCCCCGTAAGGAAATGTAATGATATATCCATAGCCAGCCATTGCGCTCACACCGTTTTTAAAGTGATACTGAACACCCCCACGGGCAAGTGATTGCTGCCAATTGCGTAAAAAATCTTCCCTGCGCCATTGGTATTCCAGCCAAAGAGATACGTGGCGCGAAATGTAAATAGTATTAAAGCTTGAAGTCCAACTAATGATATTAGGATCCTGCAATCTTTGAGCGCCTGCAGTGACAGCGCTGGCAAGACAATAGACAGCAAGAACAGTACTTTTTATATTCATAAAATATCTTTTTGCAACGTAACCAACCGCAAAATAACTGCACCTGCACAACTTTAACAAAAAAATGGTCCGGCTCGGTTTAACAGCGTGCTGTGGCTTAAAGCACATGGATCAGGAAATAAAAAATTGGGCTTAGCTGAGCAACTGCGTTTAATGAAAAGTGTTGGCGTTGATTAAAACATCATACTCATAATATGCAATTTACAGATGAATTCCGGTATCCTTTTTATGGGGGGATTGATTGTTTCTATTTTGTGATCTTATTAATAATAACTGATTTCCCTCCTGTAAACAAAGGTGTCAGTAATTCCCCGGCTTGATATTGCCTCACTCATGTTTATCCAATTACTGTGATCATCATATTGCGAGTATCTAAAATAATTACTACGCGGAAATTGCACCTCTTTATTATCGACTACTCTGATTTCAGTTTCTAAGCGCTCTGCAAGATTATTCTGACCATCATATTTCCGAGACACTTTTGTAATATATCCAGAAGGTGCATAGTCCTCCTCCTGCTCCTCAATTAGCCGGTTCTGCGCATCATATCTAAAGAATGACTCACCATTTTTGCCGCCATTTCCATCATAACTGCGATATTCGATCCTCCTGCCTGCACTATCGTACTTGAATATATCTCTTTGCATGAGTATCCCTGATTCTGGATATCTGTTCGTTTCGATCAAAAGACCACTTATGTTGTAAGTAAAAACTGTTTTCCACGACAAGCTGCCATCAGCATTGTATATGTTCTCTTCAACTTTATCTCCTTTTTCGTTGTACTTGTAATCCCAGACAAGGTCCGGGAAATTAATGCTATCATGAGCGTTATACGATCTTCGGAGCGTTTCATTTCCATTTTTATCGTAGCTCGTAACATGCTTGCCATAAAGCACCTCTTTTCCTTTCACAATAAAAAATTCATATTCGGTTATTGACTTGACTTTCCCTGTAATATGCTCATCGTTCAGAGTATTATTGACTTTTGCCGTAAATGAGCAAAAAAGAAAACCGGCGAGCAGAAAAGAAAATGTCTTCATAGGAGTACGTTTAGATGAAATACATTAGTCAAATAAATTTACATAATTAGTCATCAACTTTAGAAGAACGGCGACCTAACCGATGCAGGGAAAACTAATAATTTCTTCTTGGGAATGCTTACATCAATGTTCTTCAAGTTATGCAACCCCGCCCATCACCTCTATATTAGTCACCGGCTACAGTCCAGTATCAATAGTAGGTGATCTCGCGTCTGTAAATTAAAGTATCCCAGAGATTGTTAGCACCGCCTTGGGATTCAAAAACAGTTTTATTTGTCCAGTTACCTGAGTCATCTAATTTGGTGTAATTATTTTTTATGATCTTCATTAAAGCATCTGCCTTACTGTATTCAATATATTCTACCACATTCCCCGCACCGTCATACCGGAAAACTGTTTTGGCAAGCTCCGGCAGATCAAGGTTTTCCATGTCATGAAACTCTTCGACTAGTTTGCCAACTGCATCATATTTATACTCGATCCTGTAATTGACAGCACCCGATGAACCATAGCTAACCCTCCCTGTGAGCAATTGCAAATCATTTCTATTATACTTATATTTTTCCACGAGTCGCCCATCAGGATAATACTTGTTTGCTTCCAGCAAGTAACCACTCTTATCGTAACTGTACATTGTTTGCCACCCGTCAATGCTGTCCGAACAACTGATCTCCTCGGTTTTATTTCCGAAGCCATTATACTTATAGCGCCATTTGCTATCTGGAATATTTATGCTATCAAGATCAGGGTAGCTATGTTGATACAAAATATTGCCGTTTTCGTCAAAACTATCCACCCACCGGCGGGACCAGCCTCCTTTTACTGCCGGACTAGTTAAGTATTCACTAACCGTCTTCGCCCTTCCCTTAATGTGCCAGTCTGACAAAGAATTATTCTTCTTTACTCCGAACGAACTTAGAATAATCGTCGCAGATATCATTAGTATTGATAGTGTCCCCTTCATAGTATGCCTTTCGTTATTTAGAAACATTAGTATAAAGTTATATAATTTTGCAACCTCGCCAACCTGACCGACCTTTATAGAGTGCTGATAGATAATCACGGAAGAAAAATAAACTACCTCCGCCTTGCTGTTACCGACAGGTGCAACCTGCGTTGCTTTTATTGCATGCCCGCGGAAGGTATCGATTGGCTTGCCCGTAAAGAGCTGATGACCTATGAGGAGATGCTGCGCATCTGTGCCGTGCTCATAAAAATGGGTATCGAAAAAATACGCATCACCGGTGGTGAGCCCTTTGTAAGGAAGGATATTATGCCCTTCCTCACCGAACTTTCAAAACTAGATGGACTAAAAGAACTTACCCTCACCACAAATGGCGTGCTTACTGCCCCGCTGGTGCCCGAACTTAAAAAGCTGGGGATACGCTCCGTGAACCTGAGCCTCGATACTATAGACCGGAACCGGTTCTTTGCCATTACGCGCCGCGACGAATTACCTCAAGTGCTGGAAACCATGGACCAACTGCTGCTACACGGCATAGATGTGAAGCTGAACGCTGTGGTGATGGAAGGAAAGAACACAGATGATATCCTCCCACTGGTGGGCATGACCAAAGAGCTTCCGGTGAGTGTTCGCTTTATTGAAGAAATGCCATTCAACGGTACCGGCACCTATCAATCTCCCGATAGCTATCGGGACTATTGGGATCATGTAAGAATATTGGAGACGATCAGACAACAGTATCCAAATATTCAGAAAATACCGGACCCGCAATTTTCAACCTCATACAATTACCACATACCGGGCCATAAAGGGAATGTTGGCATCATTGCGGCTTATACGAGATCATTCTGCGGTACCTGCAACCGTATCCGCATCACGCCGCAAGGGATGCTGAAGACGTGCCTGTATGATAATGGCGTATTGAATATTAAGGATCTCGTGAGAGAAGGGCAAGGCGATCAAAACATACAAACAGCATTATTAAACGCCATTGGCAATAGAGCGAAAGATGGGTTTGAAGCGGAGAAAAACAGCGTGCACGAGTCAATGGCCGCGATAGGGGGGTAATTAGTTGTCTGAACTATGATTTATTTGATTTTTGTGATTAACTTGATTTTTGAGACTCTATAAAAATCACTAGATCTATGAGCATTGTAAATGATCAATATAAACACTCTGCTATAACCGCTAAAATTATTCAGTGTGCAATAACTGTCCATACTACGCTGGGCAATGGTTTCAAGGAAACTATTTACCAAAGGGCTCTTGAGATAGAAATGAATATTCAGGGTGTCAGCTTTAGCAGAGAACACGAAATGCCCATCTATTACCGGGACGTTCAGATTGGAACAAGGCGAGATGATTTCCTTGTCGAGGGAATAATATCCGTTGAACTCAAAGCCATAGTTCAAATAGAGCCAGTTCATTTTGCACAAGCCATCAACTATCTTGAAGCGTACAACCTCGAGATCGGGTTATTAATAAATTTTGGAGCCACAAGCTTACAAACAAAACGGCTCACCAACAAAAAGTATAAAAACTGAGTTCACAATTGAAATCAAGTTAATCACAAAAATCAGGCAAATCATAGTTCAGACAAATGAAAACAGTTTCCGAAGCAGAAAATATCATCCTTGTTCAAGCCAGAGATTACGGTACCGAGCTTGTTGCATTTGAACAAGCGATGGGCAGAGTATTAGCGGAAGAACTCAAAGCAGACCGTGACCTGCCGCCATGTAATCGCGTGACGATGGATGGCATTGCGATACGATATAGCGCATTTGAAAACGGAACAAGATCGTTCCACATAAAAGGTACAATAGCCGCAGGAGATAAGCCCATCGATATCGAATCGGAAGGTGAGTGCATGGAGATAATGACCGGGGCCGCTTTGCCCGGCACTACAGACACTATTGTGCGGTATGAGGATGTAAAGATAGAGGGCGGTATTGCTATTCTGCTTACGGACAACATCAGGCAAGGGCAGAATATTCATATAAAAGGAAAGGACAAAAAGCAGGATGAAACGGTAGCTGTGGCTAATGAGTACATCAATCCGGCGCACATAAGCATGGCAGCATCGGTAGGCAAGAGTATGCTGCTGGTGAAGAAACTGCCGAATGTGGTGATCATTTCTACAGGGGATGAATTAGTGGATGTGGACAAAGTACCAAATCCCTACCAGGTGCGCCGCTCTAACAGCTATGCTGTAAAAGCCGTGTTGCAGCAATACTCTCTACAAGCCGATACTATGCATATCCCTGATGAGCCGGAGGCTACGCGTACACAGATCGAAGCATGCCTTTCAAAGTATGACGTTATCATACTGAGCGGGGGCATATCAATGGGCAAGTTTGATTATGTCCCCCATGTATTGGATGAGCTTAGGGTTGAAAAACTATTTCATAAAGTACAGCAGCGGCCGGGCAAGCCTTTTTGGTTTGGTAAGCATGGGAATGGCGTGCTGGTATTTGCTTTTCCGGGCAATCCCGTTTCTACGTTCATGTGCCTGCACCGGTACTTCTTACCGTGGCTGGAGCGATCACTTGGTATTACTTCACGACCGGTGTTTGCGGAACTGAACGAGGACGTGACCTTCACACCTGCACTGCAATACTTCGCACAGGTGAAACTGAAGATATGCAAGCATGGCCATGTACATGCTACCCCCATGGAGGGCCATGGCTCCGGCGACTTTGCCAACCTGCTGGACACAGACGCATTTATGGAACTTCCGATGGAACAAAGTATCTTTAAGAAAGGCGAAGTATACCGTGTATGGCCGTTCAAACAAATGATGTAAATGAAGGAGTTAACCCACATAAATAAGAAAGGCCAGCCTGCTATGGTTGATGTTGGTGAGAAGAAAGTAACGCTACGCACAGCCACTGCACGGAGTGTTGTGGTCATGCCGGCCGAAGTAATGGAGCAGTTCGCCGGTGATGATATAAAGAGTAAGAAAGGCTCTGTGTTTCAAACCGCCATAATAGCAGGTATAATGGCGGCGAAGAAAACCGGGGAACTGATACCGTTGTGTCATCCACTGGGCCTTGACAATTGCACCATAGACATACACATCAACAAGAAACAGGAAGTGGTGATCGACTGCACTGCCAGCCTCACCGCCAAGACCGGCGTAGAGATGGAAGCCCTCGTGGGTGCCAGTATTGCTGCGCTTACAGTGTATGATATGTGCAAGGCTATGAGTCATGATATAGTTATAAAAGAAACGAAGTTGATGGAAAAAACAGGAGGCAAACGTGATTTCAGAAGAGAGCAATAAGCAGCCGCAACTTTATGGCCTGGTGCTTGCCGGCGGCAAGAGCGTGCGCATGGGCCATGATAAGAGCATCATCAAATGGCATGGGTCTGAACAACGCTACTACATGGCGGACCTCCTGAAAAGTGTATGCTCCAATGTTTTCATATCATGCAGACAGGAACAGCAAAGTGAGATAGACCCTGAGTATCAAGTCATTCCCGATAGCTATACAGGTTCAGGGCCTATGACGGGTATACTGTCCGCATTCAAAGCCTACCCCGATGTGGCATGGCTTGTAACAGCCTGCGATCTGCCCTTGCTGGATGCTGCGACACTTAAATACCTTATTAAAAACAGGGATGCAAATGGTATCGCCACAACTTTTGAAAGCCCGTTCGACTCACTGCCAGAGCCGCTTATCACCATCTGGGAGCCGGCTGGATATGAGGTGCTGCTTTCCTTCCTTGCAGATAACTTTACCTGCCCACGAAAAGTACTGATAAGAAATAACGAGCGAGTGAGAATGCTTAAAGCACCCAACCCGGATGCGCTGATGAATGCGAATACGCCTGAAGATGCAGAGAAAGTGAAAGAGATACTCCTACGATAAAACTGCGCATTTTCAAATTTTCAGATCCGCACATTTTCAAATTGTCAAGGATGGGCCGCGACCCATTGTTCTCCGTCTTCAAATACCTCTTTCTTCCAGATAGGCACTGTCTCTTTCAAAGTATCTATAGCATAGCGGCAGGCATCAAATGCTGCAGCCCTATGTGCGGCCGACACAACTATTACAACAGGTATATCACCCACGGAAAGAACACCGGCGCGATGATGAATCAGTACTTTAGTAACAGGCCATTTAGCACAAAGATCTTCTGCTATCTTGTTCATCTCCTTCAGCGCCATGCCTTCATAGGCGTCAAATTCAAGCCGCACCACCTGCTTGCCCTTCGTCATATTCCGCACAGTACCGATGAACACATCAATACCCCCAGCCTCCGGCGACATAGCCCAGGCTATGCAGGATGAAACATCCAAAGGTTCAGATGATATTTTGATGTCGATCATTGTTTGTGTTTCGTAGGTATCCCACACTTCAAAGGTCTGGGACACCTAATGTGTTAGCCACCACTTACGGGCGGTATTATCGCTACTTCATCTCCTTCGTTAATTGTTGTACCGGGCTGGGCATATTCGCCATTCACGGCTATCATAAACGATGATAACTGTGCAAGGCGCGGATATTGCAGCTTAAGGACATCCTGAAGCTCAGCAGCCGTAGAGGCACTGCCTGCCGCCACTTCCACTGTCGCGCTCCCGAAAATCTCCCTTGCTATGCCAAACGCCAGAACCTTCATAATGACTACAAATGTAAGTGCTTTACCAAAACCTCAACACCTGCGGCAAATACTACGACTGCTGTGACCCTGCGGACTATGAGCTGGTTGAACTTCAGCGCTCCCGTACGGGAGCCCAATTGACCGCCAATGAACACGGCAGCACATAAAAGACCAATGCGTGTATAATCAACAGTTCCTGGCAAAACAGAGAGCTGACCCGCAATACCTGCTATAGAATTTACCAGGATGAACAGGCTTGCAGTTGCAGCTATTTTCTTAGGTGTATCCCACTTCATAAGATTGAGTACCGGAGAGAGGAAGATACCGCCACCAATGCCCACCATACCTGACAGGAAGCCTATTGCACCGCCCAGCAAAGCGTCTTTAATATAGTTACTCTTATGGGTGATAACTTCCGCCTCGGTAGCATACCGATATTTTACCCACAACAGGATCGCAGCAACGATGAGTGAGCATCCCAGTATAACAAAGAACATATCCTGACTGAGTTTCATTCGCGCACCTGCAAAGGCCATGGGCACACTAACAACAACCAATGGTATTACCTTCTTCCATTCTAGCTGCTTGTTACGAATAAAGATGATGGTGCCGCCAGTAACAACAATGATGTTGCAGATAAGCGCTGTCAGCTTCATTTCCTGGAATGGGAAGGTATAGAAAGCGAGTATGGCAAGATAGCTGGACCCACCGCCAAAACCGACGGATGAATACACAAATGCAATAACTAAAAAGAACACCAATACTTCCCAATACTGCATATAGCATAATTAAGCAAACAGTCTATTTACAGAGCACGGCTTCGGCTTCCCTCCTCAGATTATCCTTCTTTATCGATACTACACCAACTTCTTCACACACCAGTCCACCGGCAAGATTTGATATCTCTGCCATCAGCGCCACATCCTTTGTGATGGCATATACAAGTGCAGCCGTGGCTACTACTGTATCCCCCGCGCCGGATACATCGGCAATGTTGCGGATGTGGGAAGGCAATATAGCGGATGAAAAACCATTGTTGTAAAACACTCCTTTCTCGGAAAGCGTTACAAAGGTTATGTCATGATGCAGCGTTTCATTAAGCTTGCTGTGGGCCTTGTCCAGCTCCTTTTCAGTGACATCGGCCAGTTCCATATGCAGTCCTTCGCGCACCTCCTTAAGATTCGGTTTGAAGATGGTCACATTCTTGTACGCCAGGAAGTTTCTTTTCTTAGGATCAACAACAGTGATAACACCTATCTCCCTGCAATGCGCCGTTATCAGCCTGATCACGTTCTCCTTGAGGACACCCTTATTGTAGTCTTCAAATATGAGCACCTGTGGCTTTACCAGTTGCAGATACTTCAATACACTGTCTATGAAGGGATGCTCTTCCTCGGTATACAGCTCATCGGTTATCTCATCGTCGAGGCGAAGCATCTGCTGATTTCGGCTTAGTATGCGCACCTTGGTGGTTGTGGGCCTGCGCCAGCTCTGCATGATGAGGCTGCTGTCTATACCTGCTTCGTTGGCCAGCTTTATCAGGTTGGTACCCTCGCTGTCATCGCCTACTACACTGGCCAGTGTCACCTTTGCACCCAGCGCTTTGCAATTGAGCGCAACATTGGCAGCTCCGCCCAACCGGCTCTCCCTGCGGCTAAGCGCCACTACCGGCACCGGCGCCTCGGGTGATATCCGTTCCACACTTCCCCACCAGTAGTTATCCAGCATCACATCGCCCACCACCACCACGTGGACGCCATTCATATCGTCAAATATTTTTTTAAGGTCCGCTTTATTCATTTTTCAGATTTAATATTAAGTCCAAGCTGATGAGACTTAGGCCTTTAGTTTATTTCTCTTTTCAAGCATAAAATATATTGGCACACCAATCAATACGATGATCAATCCGGGCCAGGTATATGTTGGTTTAAACTTCAGCAATACCACACATATTGTGGCCGCAAGCACGATATAAATAAACGGTATTACCGGGTATCCAAAAGCCTTGTATGGTCTTGGCATATCGGGCTGTGTTTTGCGCAGCTTAAAAATGCCAATGATGGTGAGTATGTAAAACAGCAGCACAGTAAATATGATAAAGTCAAGCAGGTCTCCATACTTGCCGCTCAGGCATAGCAGGGAAGCCCACACAAACTGCATCCACAGAGCCGCACCCGGTACACCGTTCTTGTTCAGCTTTGCAGCCGCGGGAAAGAACAGGCCATCATTAGCCATCGTATAATAAACACGCGAGCCGGATAGTATGAGACCGTTGTTGCAACCGAACGTAGATACCATGATCATCAATGCAATGATGGTAGTGCCGGCTGAACCGAATATCTTCAACGCCGCTGCCAGCGCTACCCTATCAGACGGTGCATTTGCGATCTCTTTCATGTCCATTACATTCAGGTACATAAGGTTCATGGAGATGTAGATCACAGTTACTACAACGGTACCTATCAGCAAGCTCAAGCCTATATTCCGCTCGGGGCGTTTTATCTCGCCGGCTATGAAGGTTACGTTGTTCCATGCATCGCTGGAGAACAGGGCGCCGACCATAGCAGCGCAAAGCGGTCCGATGATCGCAAGGCCGATAAGACTTTCGTGCGTGATAACACCGGCATTTTTGGTCACCGTTTTTGCCATCCACGCATCCGACCAGTTAGCCGTCCAAATGCTATGGTCCTTAAAAAACAGGAAACCAAAAATAATGAGCGCCCCCATGGCCGCTATCTTGGCGAAGGTGAAAACGAACTGTATCCACTTGCCGCTCTTAATACCCATCGTGTTGATAAGTGTAAGCAGAAAGATCATTCCGATACCAAAGACCTGTGCGGCAGAAATATTAAACCCTTTGGGATCACCAAGCAGTATATTGCCATCGCCGAGAGCGGGAACAAGATAGCCGGTGAACTTTGCAAAGCCAACGCCCACAGCGGCTATGGTACCTGTTTGTATCACTGCAAAAAACGACCAGCCGTAGAGGAAGCCATATAGTTTCCCAAAAGCCTCACGGAGGTATACGTACTGTCCTCCTGCTTTGGGATACATGCCGCTCAGCTCACCATAGCTCAGGGCTGCCGCCAATGTAATAAAGCCGGAAAGCAGCCATACAACAATCAGCCATCCTGCGCTGCCCAACTGCCGGGATATATCGGCGCTGACAATAAATATACCCGAGCCGATCATGGAGCCGATAACCAGCAAGGCCCCATCCAGTAGTGTCAGCGAGCGTTTAAACGAGGAAGAATTTTCCGCAGTATTGTTTTCCAAACGAAGTGATTTTCAGAAAAATACTATTTATTTCTTACAATCATGGTTCGTCTTCGCCCACCATGAATTTGAAAGAAGCCACAATAAAGGACAATAACGAGATCGGGCTAACTATTTCGAATTGCTCTTGTCGTTCTTAGCGTCCTCATTCATCCCGTCGACTACATCTTTTGTAACGTCAAGTGACTTATTGGCGTAAAGCAGCGGCGACCCGCCTGATCCGGAATAGGTGAAAATAAAATCGAAATGTTTATCCTTATTATACTTTTCCAGGAATGCATCCAGGCGGGCCTTAAGGTCTTTATTAAAATCATCCTTTGCTTTCAGCATTTCTTCTGTGAGCGACTGCCTGCGGGTTTCCAGGGTCTTCTGCATCTGCATCAGGCGCTTCTCTGCTACCGAGTACTCACTCTGCGTCAACTGGCCGGACTGTACTTTCTTCTGCACCTCGTTGGCATCGCTCTGCATTTCGGTATACATCTGCTGCAGTTGGTTGTCCATCTGCTCCTGGCGCTTTTTGAACTCTTCCTGCCTGGCTTTCAGCACTTCATACTTCGCCTCAAAGCTGTCTATGTTCACATAGGCAAACTTACCGGTGACGTGCGCCGGAGCGGCAGCCACTTCCTTTGTGTGTTGTGTATTGCAACTTACTGCAAGCACGCCTACCAGCAGGCACCCTATAATAAAAGTATGTTTTCTCATCCGTCAGCTTTTTTAAATTGTGTAGTCCCAAAAGTAATATCTAATAGCCCAAATAGCACTCAGGGCATTTCATAAAGTTGTCATAAAAGCAGATCAGGATTTTAGGATTTTCAGGATTGCGTTTGGTTCTTCCCGGGAGTAATACCCCAATTCCGAAAAATAAAAAACGGGTAAATGGGGCATTGCAAATTGATGAAAGCCTTTACTGTAGCTGATATTAATTATTTATGGCATTTCCCATTATGCCCCGTATCAGTTTTCCGGTGTGCAGTTTGCGAACGACAGCCTGATATTCCGCAGCAGGTGTGCCACACCGGGAAGGTGTGGCACACCTCGGATGCCCAATTGCTCTGTGATGTCCCATTTTCCGGAAATAAAAAATGGGTAATTGGGGCATTGCAAATTGATGAAAGCCTTTACTGTGGCTGATATTAACTTTCATTACATTTCCCATTATGCCCCACCCAGTTCGCAGTTTTCAGTTGGCAGGAATAGCTTATTTAGGGGTGCGACAATTGAAATCACAGGCTACCGATATTTTTTGCTCATTTCTTTGCAACACCCCATTTTCTGAAAATAAAAAAACGGGTGAATGGGACATTTACAAATTTATAGCTGCTGATTTCTAAAGGATTATGTATTAGCCCATGTCCCGTTTACGCCCCATGTGGGGCAGCCAACCGGTGGTGTGTGAGGGCGGTTGTTGAGGTGCGGAGGAAACCTCATACCTCAAAATGCCCCATCGCATCTCATTTGTCTGACCTCACATCTCCTTACCGGCAGGCAGGTTAACCAAGACCCTCCTACCGGCCGGCAGGTTTACCGATTTACTGTTTTCACAACTAACGGTTACCTATATTTCCAGAGGCACCTCTGAAAGGAGAAAATGACTAATCCGGCTACAAAGTTCTTTAGAAAATGAATACGCTCCAACACGAATTATCTATGGGGATATTGTGGGTTTCTTTGGCTTGAGTAGCTCCTATGCGAGTATCGGCGAGTCCCGCGGAAGAGCGGAGACTCGCCGAGGACGTAATTTCAAATTCTGTTTAAATTGGTTCGAGATATATACCAATGGGATCATTACTATTTCGGAGAATAATTGTGGACGTTACTGTCCTGCATGAGTTTACCACCCCAGCCTGAAAACACTGCTGCGCTGTATTTTCAGGCGTCCCCTCCTAAAAACAGGAGGGGAGGTGTTACGCACCCTTATTTACTATTCTTTTCGTCCTTCTTATTCCTTTCTTCCTCTTCTTCTCTTCTCAGCTTTAGTTCGAGCTCCATGGCGGGATCTATTCCGCTTTGCATTTGCTGGCGTTGGTGGAGTTCGTCATGGTGAGCTTTGAGGAAGGCGAGCTTCTTTTTGCTGTAGGCGACTTTTGAGATGAGCACAAACAGCACGGGCACAATAAATATAGCAAGTGATGTTGCTGCAAGCATGCCACCAAATACCGTGAAGCCTATGGTACGGCGGGCTACGGCGCCAGCGCCCTCAGCCAGCACCAACGGCATTACGCCAAGAATGAATGCAAGCGAGGTCATGATAATAGGACGGAGCCGAAGCCTTACGGCATCGAGGGTAGACTGGATAATATCATCCCCTGCATCTACGCGCTCTTTCGCAAACTCAACTATAAGTATCGCGTTCTTGGCGGCAAGGCCGATGAGGGTGATAAGGCCAATCTGTGCATAAACGTTGTTGGTGAGGCTAGGCACCAATGTAAGCGTTAGTATGGCGCCGAATGCACCTATGGGCACTGCCAGCAGCACGGAAAACGGTACTGCCCAGCTTTCGTAGAGTGCAGCGAGAAACAGGAAGACAAAGACTATGGAAAGAAGGAAGATATAAACGGTCTTACTGCCTGCCTGAACTTCCTCATAGCTAAGACCTGAGAACTCATAGCCGTAGCCCTGCGGCAAAGTGGTCTCCGCTATCTGTTTAAGGGCCGCCAGCGCCTCTCCGCTGCTATGACCCGCCTTTG